>JALYZS010000076.1 GCA_030948745.1 Vulcanimicrobiota bacterium
AGCATGCTGCGCGCAGTGCTACGCAACCGCGTGGCGCGCGCTCGTGGTGGTAAGATCCCATCGCTTTTGATGGACCTGCGCGCGGGAAGAGACCACTCCGAGGTCAGCAGCCTTAACGGCGCCGTCGCATTGCACGCGCTGCAGCACAGCATCCGTGCGCCCGCGAACACAAAGCTGACCGAAGTGGTCACCGGCATCGCTTCGGGTATCATCACATGGTCTGAGTATCGGGGCGATCCGCAGCGGCTGCTGCGAGCGGTCGAGGCGCGGACGGACACATAGCGCTCAATATGCACGCGTGGCATTGCGGTTCGGGCTTGCAGGGTCCCAGACCGGCGAACAGTGCGAGCGCTGCTTCCATCGCATAGGCATCTCTCCCGTTTCGCTGCGCAAGCGACGCAACAGCGGCCTGCACGCCGCCATTACCCAATGCTTGTAGCCGTTCGAGCAGCCGCGCACATCCCGGATGCGGCAGTGCGGTGAAGAATCCCCAGCGCTTGAGCACGATCCGCGCCGTCTGTTCGCCGACTCGGCGAAAGTCGTGCTGAAGCATGGCCCGTAGCCGTGGCCATCCCTCCAAGGCATCGTCCTCAACCGCGACGCTCGCGACGCGCGCAAGATACGTGCCGCCATTAGCGCACAGCGAGATCCAGCGCCGTGCGTTGCCAACGCAGGCTTCCACCTTCGCGCGGTTGCGGATGATCGGCTGCAGCAGGGGATCGGTCATCTCGGCCCCGTCCATGCGAGCGACTGTTGCCGGCACAAAACCGTGGAATGCGCTGCGAAGCGCTTCTTCGTGACGCTCAAGCGCGCGCGCCCTCAACCCTTGTGCGAACACCGTCAGGCATAACCGTTCGAACGCAACCTCATCCGATGCGGGGGCGTCGTGGGTCGCGACATAACGGCGCAGTCTGCTTTGCCATTCGTCAAGACCGAGGAGCTGCGCGTTGGCCCGCTCGATGAGCGGCATAGCAGCGAGCGCGCGGCGCGAGGTCACACGCTTGCCGCTTTTCAAAAGCGCGAGTGGGGATGTTGTCATCTGTTCTCCCAGCTGAGAGCATTCGCGCCGGCATCGATCGAGGTACGCACTATGCCGTGCGAGTGCAGCCACCGGCAGAGCCGTGAGTTGTGCGCCCTGGCGCCAGATCGGCCGGTCGCACGAGGCCAGAGTGGCGAAGGTCGCACAGAAGCTTCGCACGAGGCGGCGCAGGCCAAGCCGGGTCTGCACCTGCACAATGGCCCGCAAGCCGGTGCTTGTGACGCATACGTCGATCGCACTGGCGCCACAAGAGTGGCAGGCGACATGAAACGCGCGACCGGCGACAACACGCAGGCGTGAATCCAAAGCCCTTCGCCGCCTGACCGTATCGACAGACACAAACCACGGACTGCTCAAACACAGTCCCATCACTCATGCTCAAGCTCGGGGAAAGGCGAAGTCTGCGTCGACGAATGGAAAAGCAGGGCACCCGCCCAACAGCTCGACCATGACAGAGCCGACCGAGGCCGCCGCCGCTCACCTCGAAAGCGCAAAGTGCTTCCACCCTGGGTGCCTGCGCGAAGCCACCCGCCAGGTGTGGACGACACAAGGCAACGGGAGCGCCTTATTGGCCTTTTGCGATGTCCATCCGAAAGCGGATACATCCGGCACCGGTTCCAGCGTGAGCGCACGCGCGTGAATGCGGAGACGTACCGTGGCTGAGTCGAAATGCGATCACGTGAATTGTAAATGCACCGTTATGGAGCACACGGATAGCCCGAGCTTCTGCAGCGACTATTGCCGCCACCGCGGACCGGGAACGACGCACTGCGACTGTGGCCACCCCGAGTGCACGGGCGGTCCGAAGGAAGCGCCCAAATAGAAAGGAGCGGAATACGTCCGCTCCTTCCGTCGCGCTGCAGGCGCGTTAGCGCAATTTGGGTCTAAGCCTCGAGCTCACGTACAGCGCGAGCGGCAGGCCGAAGAAGACGGTATGGCCGATCAGGCTGACGATCACGGTCTTAGCGTCCGCTGGAGCAGGCGCCATGTGCGTGAGCACGATTGGCACGTGCATCGCGATTATCACGACGAAACCGTAGATGATGCCGCTGAGCACCGGGCGCCGCGTCAAGGTTTCAATGCTCGTCGCGGCGTACGCGTAGATAATCGAAAACAAGATGCTGATCACGAAGTGCAGGCCGAGCCCAAGCCACGCATAGATCGTCGCCGTAAAGGGAACGCTGCCGACGAGCCCCGACGCGATCCACTGCCAGACCTGAATCGGGTTGGCATGGTTGGCGGCCAGCAGGAACAGTTCGATGAGAATCGCGGCGATGATGCCGGCCACGAAACCAACCGCCAATGGATGTGTTCGCGATTGCGAGCGAGTCGAGACCGCCACGGTCAGGCGGCCTTGCGCTGCGGAACGTCGCGTTTCTCGTCGAGGTCGAGCAACTGCGCCCACGTCGTGATGTCGGTGCGCGAGCGATCGATGCTGTCACGCATGGAAGTGAAGTATTTCTCCGAGTCCGTCCCCGGCTCGGGTCTCCTCTCTAAGAACTCGGTGTTGTAGCGGTCGATCTCGTCGGCGGACTTGTGGGCCAGGAAACTTTCCCGGACCCACTTCTCGATGTCGCGGTCTGAGAGTTGCTCCGCCCGGTCGGCGAACGCTTGATCTGTCGTGCCGAGGAACGCGAAGACTTTGTTGTCCATGCCGCAATCATAGTTGTATTCGCCGAGCGTGCCGGCCTTATAGGCGCGCGCTTTGTCGACGGCACGCGCAAGCATCACGAGTCCCGCGAGCTTCTCGCTCACACTGCGAGGGGATTGTTTGGTGAGGTCCATATCGGTCGGTTCTCCTTGGAAAGCAGGCGGAGGATACCACCATACCTATATGACCTAAAAGGGAAGTAGTATCCCCATAGCACTATAGTATCGAAAACTATACTAATGATGGCCACCGGTCCGAAGAGACTGATCCAGGCTGCGATAGCTCACAGCCTCTGCGATGTCGCTTGCTTGCACGACGTCGCGGCTGCTAAGGTCGGCTATGGTGCGGGCAACGCGCAAAATCCGATCGTGGGCGCGGGCCGACAACTGCAGCTTGATCACGGCTGAGCTCATCAAACGCGCGCAGGGCGCGTCCAGTGCACAAAACCTGCGCAAGGCGTCTCTGGTCATGCCGGCGTTCGAGCCACGACCTCCAAGCCTCGCGAGCTGTAGTCCTCGAGCTGCTTCCACGCGCTTGCGAACGATCGCCGAACGCTCAGCGGGTGACGTGGCCGTCATGTCCTCGTAGGGCAAGCGAGGGACCTCGACATGGATATCGATGCGGTCTAGCAGCGGCCCCGATAACTTCGAAAGATAGCGCTGGGCAAGAAACGGCGAGCACGAACAGCCGCGCAAACGATCGCCCCGGTAGCCGCACGGACATGGATTCAAGCTCGTGACGAGCATGAAATCCGCGGGATAGACAAGCGTGCCCGCGTAGCGGCTCACGGTGACATGACGATCCTCGAGCGGCTGGCGGAGCAGCTCAAGCAGCGATCGCGGAAACTCCGGCAGCTCGTCCAAGAACAAGACGCCACGATGAGCGAGCGAGATCTCTCCCGGTCGCGGTTGGCTGCCGCCGCCGATGAGCGCCGGCGAGCTCACGGAATGGTGCGGCGCACGGAAAGGACGCGTGGTCATGAGCTGCGATCGGCCGCGCAAAAGGCCGCTCACACTATACAGCTTCGTGACCTCAAGCGATTCGTCGTGCGTCATGGAGGGCAGGATGGACGGGATGCAGCGCGCGAGCATGGTCTTGCCGCTGCCAGGCGCGCCGACCATCAAGAGGTTATGGCCGCCGGCCGCCGCGATCTCCAAGGCGCGGCGCGCTGTCGCCTGACCTCGAACATCCGCCAGATCTTCACCGCGTTGCGGCGCAAAGTCTTCGACGACACGCTCGCAGTCGTTGCTCCGCACGCCGATGTCGCTCAAGCCAAGCACGACCTGCACAGCCTGTTGCAATGTGCGCACCGGATACAGCATGAGCCCATCGACGAGTGCTGCTTCGCTTAGGTTGTCGGCCGGCAAGAGCAATTTGTGAAAACCCGCTTGCCGGATGCCGGCCGCGATCGGGAGGACACCGCGCACCGCTTTGACGGCACCATCCAACGCGAGCTCGCCGACGCATACCGTGTCGTGCAATGCGGTCGCGTTCAACTGCTGATCCATCGCGAGGATCGAGAGTGCGAGCGCCACGTCGAACCCGGCGCCCTGCTTGCGCACGTCGGCTGGCGCGAGATTGACGACCACTTTGTACGTCGGAAACAGGAAACCACACGAACGTACCGCGGCGTTCACGCGCTCTTTCGACTCTTGAATAGAACGATCGGCCAAGCCGACGATATGGATCGTAGGGTCCGCGGTCGCGACGCCGACGACCTCAACGCGGACCACAAAGGCGTCAATGCCGCGCACGGCAGCCGAGTAGCCGATGGCGATCATGGGGGCATTTCCCCTCGCCGCGCAGGGGGTCAAGAGCGTCGAAAAACCGGCAAAGCCGCCGTTTCCGGCTTAACTCGCTCTTAATACGCCTTACGAAAACTATACACATATCCACACGACTAGGCCACATGGGTGTGGATAGGGTTAAAAAAGTAGAATCGCAAACGGGACCGGACGCATGTACGTTCGAGCCATGCTTCAATCTACGGTATTTGGCACGCGACAGATTAAGGAGAACGATGTTGAAAACCATCACGGGCGCGCTCGTCGCCGGCTTGGCGGCACTGGCGGTCACCGGTTGCACGAATACCAGTAAAGATACCACCTCCACGAACCAGGCGCCGACGACCGCGGGAAGCGGCCAATCGGCTGCGGCTGGGCACCAGAGCATCGGCGTGTCGTTGTTGGATCTGCAAGCGCAGTTCTATCAAGACATGGAGCAAGGCATGAAAGCTGAAGCTGCAAAGTACGGCTACAGCATCACATTCCAAGACGCCAACCACGATCAGGCCAAACAGACCTCGCAGGTCGAAGATTTCATCAGCCGCAAGGTCAACGCCATCATCTTGTCGCCCGCGGATTCAAAAGCGGTCGGCCCGGCGATCGTAGAGGCGAACAACGCGAACGTTCCGGTCTTCACCGCCGACATCGCTAGCACGGCTTCGACCGGGAAAGTCATCACCCACGTCGCTTCGGATAACGTGCAGGGCGGCAAAGTCGCGGCCGACCTGATCGGCAAAGCAT
>JALYZS010000086.1 GCA_030948745.1 Vulcanimicrobiota bacterium
ACCGGTAAGGCTCCGAATATTGGGTTGATGTTGTTTGATATGGCACGGCGGCCAAAACCCACTGCAGTTCTCGGGTGTGTTGCTCGCTTTCGTGCTGACCGCCTGTGGTGGAGGTGGGGGTGGTGGCGCGACGCCGGGTTTACCGCCCGCTTCGCATGGGCCTATCGCGAACGTCGTGGATAATTGGATCATGTACGGCCACGATAGCCGCCATACCTCAGCGTCACGAGCCAACGTCAACGGACGGTTCCAGGTGATGTGGCGCTACGATCCACAGGCGGCTTCGGGCGATACATTTAGCGCGCTCTACAATGCGGTCGCCATGACGACCGGCGTCTACGTGCACTGGTTTCAAAGCGGGGCGAGCATCCTCAGCGCTGGGCCGTCGGTTGATGGCATCTCCGTCAACGGGGCGCGCACCTGGACGTTTGTGGCGAAAAAGGACTACGATCTCGGCCACTGGCTCTCTGTCTTCAATAGTGACGTCGTCTTTCAGGATGATGAAGAGGGGTTTCTGAGCAGCGCCACGGGCAAGCTCGTCAGCCAAGGCGCGAAGTCGTGGCCCTACACGTTCGACATGTGGGGCGAGACGATTCCGGACCCTTCAGGGCTCTACGGGGCGATTGAAACCTCGAATCTTGTCGCCAGAGCGCAGTCCGACTTGCATACGGTATGGTCGGTCAGCGCCGTCCCAGCCTCACCCAGTGCTCCGGTGCTTGCGAATGGCTTGGTCATCATAGGAACGGGGAATGGGATAGAGGCACACGATTCCGCAACCGGCAGGCTCGTCTGGACATCGCCGGTTCAACCGGCCGGATACGGCATGCTGACCGGCATGTGCGCAGCGCTAGCCAGCAATACCTTAGTCGTGACCGCAAATGACGGGCTACACGTCCTCAGTCTTGCGAATGGCGGCGCTCTCTGGCACGGAACGGTCGCCGGCGCTCAGGGTACGGTGATGAACCCGGTGATCGTGAACGATCCTGCCCGCGGAGCGACAGTCTACGTCACTGATAACCGCGGCGTCATCGCGCTCGCTGCACATTAAAGAGCCTCAAAGGAACGACGAACGGCGTCGTCGATCGAGCCCTCGCACACAGCCCCTCAGTGGTAGAAGTACGGGTCGAGCACGCTCACTTCGCTGACGCTGTCGACCGGCAGCCCGTTGCGCTGCGCCGCCTTGCGGATCGCCGCCTCGTCAGGACCATCGTACACGCAATACGTCTTCTTGTGGTCAACGGAGACGTACGAATGCACCCAGGTCACTCCGAAATCCCCATTCTTTTCAACAACCGTAACGCAGACTTTCGACCCCTCATCATTCGACGGGATCGCAAGCCCGTCTTTGAAGGTGCGTTCAATCATATATCTCGGCATTACCATCAACCCTCTCTGCTTGCCGGTACGCATTGCGACCGGAAGTGGGTACGTTTGCCATGGGCAGTGGCTAGGTCCTATTGGTAGCCGGACCGAACCTCGAAAGAGGATGCCTGTGAGCACGTTGCAGCCGGGAGGTGACCCTCCCCCCATGAGGGGGCCTAGCGGCACGCTGACTTTTCTATTCTCCGACATCGAAGGAAGCAGCCAGCGCTGGGAAGGCCACCCCGAGGCCATGCGCACCGCGGTCGCTCAACACGACGCGATCATGCGGCGAGCAATCGAAGAGCACCGTGGTCATGTGTTCAAAACGGTGGGGGATGCGTTTTGCTGCGCATTTTCATCTCCACACGAGGCGCTTGATGCTGCTATTGCAGCCCAGTCTGCGCTGCAGGAAGCGGATTTTTCTTCAGTGGAGGGCATCCGCGCACGGATGGCGCTGCACACGGGATGCGCAGATGAGCGCGACGGCGACTACTTCGGTCCGGCCGTCAATCGTGTGGCGCGGCTCATGTCCATCGGTGCCGGCGGACAGTTGCTCGTTTCCGGGGCGACCCACGAGTTGCTGCTCGCGAACGGCGGAAACGTCGCGTTCACGGACCTTGGTCTACATCGGCTCAAAGACCTGACGCAACCCGAGCGCGTCTTTCAGGCCAGTACCGCCGGGCTGCAGGCGCAATTCCCGCCTTTGCGATCCCTCGATGCTGTGCCCAACAATTTGCCGGTACAGGTCACCAGTTTTTGCGGTCGCGAGCAAGACGTCGAGGATCTCAAAGCGCAGCTCAGCGATCACCGGCTGGTCACGCTCTTCGGGGCAGGTGGCGTCGGAAAGACCCGACTCGCGCTGCAGGTCGCCGCGGAATCGCTCGACCGTTACGGCGACGGTGTTTGGGTCGCTGATTTTTCGCCCATCAACGATCCTGAGCTCGTCCCTGGCGTGGTTGCCCGCGCCTTAGGCATGAGCCAGCAGCAAGGCCAGCGTGTCGCCGATCTGCTCCCGCAGTGGTTGCGGGAGAAGACCCTGCTCCTGATCCTGGACAGCTGCGAACACGTGCTTGACACCGTCGCGCCGCTGACCGATGCGATCCATCATCGTTGTCCGAACGTTCGCATCCTTGCGACCTCGCGCCAAGCCTTGGATCTGAGCGGAGAAAAAGTCCTACGCGTCGCCTCGCTGGCCGTGCCGGCGACAGCCGCCGGCCTCACCGCGGCCGCTGCGCTGCAATTCGGCGCAATAAATCTCTTCGTCGATCGCGCGACGCTCGTCAACCAGTCGTTCCATTTGCACGACGACAATGCGACCGTCGTGGCGGCGATCTGCCAGCGCCTGGACGGCATTCCCCTAGCGATCGAGCTCGCCGCTGCGCGCGTCAAGGTGCTGGGTGTGAACGACCTGGCACATCGATTGAACGAGCGCTTCAAACTGCTCAGCGGGGGAAGCCGCAGTGCGTTGCCGCGGCAGAAGACCTTGGCGGCGCTGATCGACTGGAGCTATGATCTGCTGACACCGGCAGAGCGTGTTCTGTTCTCCCGGCTGGCAGTTTTTGCTGGGAACTTCAGCCTGGATGCGGCGACCGACGTGTGCAGCGGGGGTACCGTCGCGGAGAGCGATGTGTTTGAGCTGGCGACGTCACTGGCGGATAAGTCGTTGCTCGTGGTCGACACGTCATGCGAAACATGTTACCGGCTGCTCGAATCCACCCGCGACTACGCGCTGCAGAAGCTTCGCACGGCCGAACAATACGATGCACTCGCACGCAGGCATGCCGACTGTTTTCTACGCACCGCGAAAGGGGCCGAGGCGGGTTTTGGAAAGGCTCCGTTGAGCCAGTGGCTAGCCGGCTTAGAGCCCAACGTCGAGAATTTTCGCGCCGCGCTCGACTGGGCCATCACCAAGGGCGGGGAGCCAGCGCTCGGCGGTGAGATCGCGTTAGCGCTCGAGATGTTCTGGTGGCACGGTGACCTCGAGGCCGAGGGGCGGCGCTGGATAGACGCAGCACTCGCGCAGGCGTCGGAGACGGAGGATCCAGAAGTGGTCGCACGCCTGCGAAAAGTGCGAGCCTTATTGCTCTCTCGCATGCTGTATTCTTAGGCGGTCAAAAGGAAGGCCGGCGTGAAACCGGCCCTGCGCGACGTTGCCGGCTTGCTATTGCCGCACGGTGATGGAGGGCTGGCCCATAGGAGCCTGTGACGACATCGGAATCCCACAAGATGTAGACCTTGCCGTAGGTTTCGGTGAGGGCCGCGATGATCTTCGCCTGTTGCTCTTTCGGCGTGTCCGGCAGCGTGGCATGGATCTTCTTCAGTTCGACCTTGCGGTAGTGCCACAACGCTTGCTCTTTTTCAGGGAAGGTCTTCCACACGGTCGTTGGCACGATAGTCTCGACTCCGACGAGCCGAGCATTGGGCGCATCTGAGTCGAACAGCTCGCATTTGGTCAGGCTCGCGCAGATGTTCTTGCACCAATGGTGCGCGATCTCACCAGGTTGCGCGTCGCCGAAGTGTTTGTCCGCGTCGATATGGAGTGAGTAGCCCGCGGTCGGGCCGCCCATGTCGGCGGCAGTGGCAGAACCATTCCTGTGGAACCAGCCAACGGCCAATGCCACGCTGACCAGCGCCATGG
>JALYZS010000095.1 GCA_030948745.1 Vulcanimicrobiota bacterium
TTCTTCGCGGTGACGCTCTCGCCGAAGCGGCGGTCGCTGCTCAGCTCGTTGCTCGCAGTCCGGCGCCGGCTCGGAAACGAAGGATGAGGCGGCCATCCGCATGAGCCCGCCAGAACCAGCGGACGTCACAACCGCACTGCAGCGCCTGTCAAGCGCCGGTCACCGCATGACCCGGCAGCGCGCGCTGATCGTGCGCGAGTTCGCGCGCCGCAAGGAGTACACAACCGCGAAAGCATTGCACGTGCGGCTGCGACGACGTGCGCGCGGCATCGGTTTGGCCACGGTCTACCGCGCACTTGAGGCGATGCGCGAACACGGCTTGGTCACGGTCGCGCAAGCGGGCGGCGAGGCGGCCTACTTGTTGTGCGTCGCGAGCCATCACCACCACGCGGTCTGTACGAGCTGCGGGCGCGTGGATGACGTGCCCTGCCGCGCGCGGCCCGGCCTACAGCGGATGCTCGCGCGATTGCGCTTTCGTCTGACGGAGCACCAGATGCAGTTCTTCGGTGTCTGCGCACGCTGTTCGTAGCGTCTTAAGGAAAGAACGCCTCAGCGGTCATCGCGACTATTGCAATCCGCCGCGCCGAAGTCCTGAGCCTTCCCAAAGCGTTGTTCCAGACGCAGCGTATATGTGGCGGGCGGGCCGAGCCGATCGACGCTCGACAAATAGCTGCGGTTGGTGAGATTGTCCGCCGAGAATGAGAGGCTCGCATGGGGCAGCATTGTCGTGACCCTAAAGCCCAACAATACCGCCGGGTTGAGCGGCTGAGCGTTGATGTCGTCGGCGAAGACCCGCCCGACGAACGATACGTCAACTCCAGCTTGCACCTTCCTGCCGTCCGAGTCAAGGTCAATGTTTGCAGCCATTTGAGGAATGAACGGCAGCTGTTTGCCAACGATCGTCGCCGGCCCGGCGATTACCCTAGGCAGCTGCCGTGTGAACGAACTGCGGAGCCGAGCGCATCGCGCGAACCGCATCGTGTACTCAAGCGTCGATGCGTCGGTCTGCGTTCGCGCTATGTTGGCACGCATCTGCAGCGTCGGGCCCTGCGTCAAGAACGCAATCGCGTCATTGACGCGGATGTGAGCATAGTTGTATGAGAGCAGACCGGTGCCGATAGCGGCGGAGATGCCGGCGCCCGACATCCAGCTTCGTTCCGGAATCAGCTTGGGGTTGGGCGCATAGACGGTCGACCCTATCTGAAACCCGCGCAGCTGTTCGTTGAGGAAGGGGACCCGAAAACCGCCCCCCGTCGAAAGCCGTAACGATATCTGGGGTTTGACGTCGAATCGGATCGCGAGCCGTGGGGAGATCGCGTTATCTAGCCGGTCGGTCGGATTCACGTGGCCGGAGTGAGACGACAACGACCTGGCGAAAGTCGAAACTTGGTCGACACGAACACCAGCCAAGATCTCGAGCGCAGGTCGTTTGATCAATTGTTGCATGGCGATGCCGCCAAGCCACTGTGACCCGGTGGACGAATTTTGCAGCGCACCCGACGGAAAATATTGATACGTCGCACCCGAGACGCTTCGCACGTCGGCCCGCAGCTGGAACTCGGTATTCCCACCCAGACGCAGCCACGTCGCGCTTGCTCCGTTCTCTTGCGTCGGGACGTCCTGGGTGTAACGTAGCGCGCCGGGCGCCGTTGGGTATTGGTCGGCGACATTGCTGACCAGGCCGTGCCGCGCGAACGCGGTCAGGCTAAGGACTGATTTTCCGTGCCTCCCGCTAAAGCTGCCGCTATACTGGGTGACCGCGCGGCGTTGCTCGTAATTCGGTCTGCCTTCGAATTGTGCGTCATGTGCGGTTGCCGCGCTCAAACGCAGGGTGGTACCTTTTTGCTGGACGCTCAGCTCGCCGGTCGTCACTGCGTTCACCGAATCAGCCGGGGTATCGATGAGGCTGCTGAAGTTTGCGGGCAAGTCGTCATAGCTGGAACGCCAACGGTTCATATAGAGGCTGAATCCGTTCACCGCGCTCAAGCCTGTGGTCACGTACAGTTCGCGAGCGACCGTGCCGTGCGTGCCGGCGCTATAGGCTGCGAATCCCCGTGGGCCCCAGTGCTCCAGGTCTCCTAGCAGGGTGTACAGCTGCAAAGCGCCGGCGACGGCGTTTGAGCCGTACAAAGCGGAGCCGCCCGCGCGCAAAAGTTCTGCGCGGCCGATGAGGCCTGGCGGGTACGCCGACCAATCCACCTGGCCTCCGAAACCGTCCTGCGCGGGCACGCCGTCGACGAGCACGATTCCACGATCATTGCCACCACCGGAAAACGAGACCCGAAGCTGGCCGTAGTTGCTGAAGGCAGAGTTACTACGGCTGCGGTCAAAGCCGGGGAGGCTGCGCAAGAGTCGATCGGTCGTCAGCGCGCTCGAGGTCCGGATCGCTGCGCTATCCAAAAACGACGTGGCTACCGGCAACTGCAGCACGGCGCGCGGCGAAAGCGTTGCAACACGTACGAGGCCGATGACTTTTGGATCGCGTTCGAGCACCACGCTTGTTTGGACATTCGTCAACTGCACTCGCTGGGCGGCATATCCGGGTGTGACGATCAGCGCTGAGACTGAAGAGAAGCCGGCGCGTGCTTGCGCCCTGCCGTCGCCCCGGGTGCGTTCCGCATCCTGCGCGCCTTGCGCGTCGACAAACGTGACACTGACGCCGCTCAGCGTAGCGCCTTGTGGACCCCTCACGACGACGACGGCGTCGTAGAAGCCAGCCATGAGCAGGGCGGCGATGGTTGCGGCGATACCGTGCAGCATTGCCGGCACCTTAGCTACGCGACCGTGTGGTCCTCGAGATAAGGGCGGCTCGCGCGTCAGCGTCGAATGGCAAGCTCATGGCGCGGCGTTCGTGTTTGCTTCTCGTGGCCTTCTTGCTCACTGCAGCAGCTAGTCCGGCCACTATGTCACTGGCACCCAAAGTGGGCGACACGATCACCCAGACCCAAATGTTCGAGTACTTGTTCACCGGCCCGGGCGCTGGGGATTGGTTGCGCTACCGCCTGAGCACGAGCAGCGACACGATCATCTTCAAGACGATCGGTTTTGGTCCGCCGGACGAGGATGCCAACACCGGCGCCTACATCGAGATCGACACCGAGTCGGTCCCCATCACGAGCGCGCCGACCCTCCAGACGACGAATGTCGGCGGAGCGGTAGTGTGGAAGATGTACGTCAATGCGAACGATTTCACCGATCCTCTGCGGCTGTATTCGATCGGCGACAGCGCCTTCAAGATCGGCGACGGTTTTTTCCGGCTGCGCCATTCCATGATCGCCGCCGCTCCCGCGCCCGAGGTTTCGCTGCACACGCTTTTGTGGTCGGGCCTCGTGCCATTGGATGACTCGCGCCAGGGCGTCGTGCGGACCGTCACACCGCGAGACGTCAAAGTCCGCGGCCGCGAACTGCACTGCACCTACATCGCCGTGGATTTCAAGGAGCTGCGCTTGCCGGCCGGCAGTCAGTTCCCATCCGAACGCATCGAAATCTGGCAAACGCCCGACATTCCGGTCGGCACCGAGCGCATCCGCACGACCGTGCTGGGACATACGTATGATGCGGAGCTGGTCGCCTTTGGACGCGGCAGCTACCACCCCATCATCGACCGCCCGATCGCCGGCATGGCGGCGTTCCCGGGGTCCCTCTAGCGATGGCGACGCCAAAAGACCGGCCCACCCCACGAACGACTTCGGCAAGCGGGCGCGTTCGCGCAGGCGCGACCGGCCCGGGTCCGCAACTGTCGGCCCGCCGCAACGAAAGGCGCCGATCCTGGGTGCTCTGGCTCAGCCTCGGGGTGCTCGTGCTGTTGGCGGCCATGAGCTTTCGGTTGTTCGGTCATGGCGCCGCAGCAGTGCCGCAAGCGACCCCAACGCCGTTTCTCGGCGCTGCCTATGCATCGCAAGGGCATCAGGGTCATGGGTCAGGCGACCTCAAGCGCTATGCGCATTTCCAATACAGCACCAATCCGCCGACCTCGGGATTTCATCGCGAGGTCTTCACCCGATCATTCGTCGAGGACAAACCCATCCCAGACTATGTCCAGGTGCACTTGCTCGAGCATGGCAACGTCCTCTTGCAATACAAC
>JALYZS010000098.1 GCA_030948745.1 Vulcanimicrobiota bacterium
CCCGATCGCCTGCGCGAGGTTGTCGCGCGCGTCGTCGGCGTCGGCTTCGGCCGAGGCCAGGCGCTGGGCGCTTGAGCTGTACTGGACTTGCGCTTTGAGACGATCGATGCCCGCGACCTTGCCGGCGCGGAAATTCGCGTCGGCCGTATCCCGTAACACGCGCTGGTAGTCGAGGTCGTAGTGCGCCAGCGCAAGCAGCTGCGCGTCTTGCACGAGGGTGTAGTAGGACGTCTCCACGCTCAAGGTCGTCTGCGCTTCGGTGAGCCGCACGTTTTCCCGGGCAGCGTCGTAGGATCGCTTCGCCTGACGCGCCTCGACGCTGGTCGTGAGGTTGAGAAGATTCGCCGAGGTCTGCACTTGCGCGGTGTTCTGCGAGAAGCTCGCGCTGGGAGCCAGTCCGAACTGCGCGAAGCTGCCGGAGTTGTTGCTCTGCTTCTGCATGGTCGACTGCGCGACGGCGTTGACGTCGGGCAGCTCCTGCGAGCGCAGGCGCGCGAGCGTGGCGCCAGTCGATGCTGCTTGCGCGCGCGCCGCGAGCACGTTCGCGTTGTGGTTCATCGCAAAAGCGATCGCCTCGGGCAGCGTCATCTCGCCGGATGGCTGGGGCGCGGGGGCGGCGGCCGGCGTGGCGGTCGCAGCCGGCGTGGCGGTCGCAACTGGCTTGGCAGTTGCAGCCCGCGCGAACGCGTCCATGGGCACGCTCGAGACCAGCGCGATCGAAAAGGCGAGCGCGAGGCAGAACCGCCGCAGCACGTCGCTGCTTCGCGTCACCTCGCCGTGACCATGGCGATCAAGGCCCAGAACAAGCTGTAGATGATGACGAAGCCGACGGCGAAGCGGCGCGGCACCCTGAGCATGATCTCTAAGGCGATGACGGCGACGACGTAGTACCAGATGTAGAGCAGGTTGTAGGAGAACAAGAACGCTGCGAGCTTCGGGTTGCCGTGCACGAACAGCGCGAGCGACGGCAGCATGGAGATGTCCGCGGGGGCGTTTATGGTGTTGGGATCGCGCAGACTGACGATGATGGCGTTGACCACTCCGGCGACGCCCCACACCACGAACGAGTTCAGCGCAGCGACCCACGCGCGCGCGAATTTCGCGTCGCCCCCACCGATCGCGGCGGGGATCAAGAAGAAGAGCGCGGTGATGAACCAGGCGATCCATGGGCCCACCAGGGCGGCCGCATAGATGAATGTCTTGGTGATGCCGGCTGCCGCCTGGAGGCTGCTCTGCGCTGCGGCCCTTTGGTCCGCAGACATATCGCTCAGCCGCTGCTGTTGCAGCACGCTTGCCATGTGCACCTGAGCGGGCATCGTCAAGATCAGGCTGATGAGCACGAGGATGATGCCGACGATGGCGGCCCAGCCCCAGGTCGGAATGCGGCTGAGGCGCTCGAACGCCGCCCGTGGCGCGTACAGGACCGTGAAGTATGTGGCAAGACCGCCCAGCGGAGAGCGTACGGGTTGCGCCGGAGCAGGAATGCTCATGCTCTCACCTCGGCCGAGTAATGGGTCAGCCGTATGACGCCGTTGCTGAACGTGACGGCGTGTACGACGAAGCTGAGCGGATCGTACCATTCGTCATAGCTCATCGCGCCGCCGCTGATCGACAACGGCACATCCTGCGGCGGTATGCCGGACGGTCGCGAAGGGTTCATGTTGGTCTCGACGTGGTTGACGATCGCATCCAACTCGCTCGGCACGACGGCTGCGAACTTGGTGACGCGCGCCGCGCTGACTTGCGCCGGGAGGAACAGGTAGCCGGACATCAGCGAGAGCTCGGCGATGAACGCCGCCTTCGTCCCCGGCGGCATGACGACCGCGGTGACACCGTTGACACCATCCACCGACGCCCGCGCGCCCGCAGCGTCGAACGCCATGCGGAACACCGCGGGCGAGCCGTCCTGCGAATACGTGCCGACATAGGTGCGCGGCGCGAGCGATGCCGCATCGAGCGTTTCGTCCACCGCGTAACTGCGCGACGTGGCGTTCATCTTCAGATCTTGTTTCTCGTGGATCTGCACGCCAGCATCCGCCCGTTTCACGGTTACGGTCGTCGTGCCGATGGACACCGACGTCTGTTCGATCGAAAAGCTGTACGTGCCGTCCGGTGGCGCGACCGCCAGCGCGGCGGCGACAGACAATGCGGCTAAAAACATTTATCCTCCTGAGATAAGGCTCGAGACGCTCGTCGCGGTATCGCTAGGGCTGGCCGTTCCCTTCGCCGGAGAACCACTTGAGCCCGGCGTCGGAAGTGCGCCGGCGCTTGCCTCGGCCGCTCCGGCGGCGGGCGCGGTCAGCGCCTGCAGCGGACCTCCTAACGAGGCCAGACCGGTGATCGCGCCGAGTCCCATCGTCTCCACTGCCGAACTTGGCACGACGATCATCGCACCTCGCTCTTTCAGGCCTTCGTACAACATGTTCATGGCCCGCAGATGAAGCGCAATCGGATTGTTGGCGTAGTACTTCGCGGCCTCGAGGAACGATTCCGCGATTTGCCGCTCCGCATCGCCCAAAATCACGCGCGCCTGCCGTTCGCGCTCAGCTTGCGCCTGACGCGACATCGCGTCTTGCAGATTTTCAGGGATCTTGATGTCGCGGATCTCCACCGACTGGACCGTGATGCCCCAGGGCGTCGTGCGGTGGTCGATGACCTTCTGCAAGCTATCGTCGATCGTCTGACGGTTGGAGAGCAAGTCCGCGAGATTCGTAGTGCCGATGATGTCTCGCAACGCAGTCTGCGCGGCCCATCCGATCGCGTCGCGATACGACGCGACCTCGAGCGCCGCTTTCTTCGCGTCCCACACCACCCAGAAGAGCACCGCGTCGACATCGACCGGCACGGTGTCCTTGGTGAGGGTCTGCTCGGCGATGAACGTGCTCGTCTGCACCCGCTGGTCGATCCACGCTGCGGCGCTGTCGACGGCCGGCACGATCACGAACATGCCAGGCCCGACCAGCCGTTGGAAGCGTCCGAGCCGCAACACCACGGCGCGTTCCCAAGCCTTCGCGATCTGGATCGACGTCAGTGCGATTAGCGCCAGCACCACTCCGAC
This sequence comes from Vulcanimicrobiota bacterium, assembly GCA_030948745.1. Lineage (GTDB taxonomy): Bacteria > Vulcanimicrobiota > Vulcanimicrobiia > Eremiobacterales > Eremiobacteraceae > JALYZS01. The sequence goes on from JALYZS010000098.1 coordinate 3,059, forward strand.
AATCGGATAGGCCGGATTTGCGGTCTGCACGAGGCCGACCAGGCCGGCGATAAAGCAGACAATCGCGATCAACCATGAGATCGGGTTGCCGAAATGGATCGATTGGCTGCTCGCGAGGGCCGCCTTAACGGCATCGGGACCTGTTTGCGTGCCTGTCATAGGCATGAGTCATCTCCTCTGTTTTAGTCGCGCCGCTCGGCGACGCGTTTCAGCGCTTCAATCAGTTCTGCGGCAGTGAACCCGAACGAGCGGCACTCGACCCACGCTCTTCGCGCCACGTCGTCCAAGCGATCCTGGCTCGTGACTGGACCTTCGGACGCGGTGTGCGGTTCGGCGATGAATGTGCCGCGGCCGCGCTTGCTCGTGAGATATCCGTAGCGTTCGAGCTCCGCGTATGCGCGATTGACGGTGTTCGGGTTGATCGAAAGATCGACGGCGACCTCACGCACGGTCGGCAGTTGGTCTCCCGCTTTGAGGGCCCCACGCGATATTGCGTGCAAGATCTGCTCCCTCAACTGCAGGTAGACTGGGATGCCGCTCGTGTCATTGATGTGAAAAGTGGGTATCAATCCGTACCTGTCTCATTGTCTTAATACGCTAAGACAATTATAGGGAAACTCGCGCGGTTGTCAAGCCCTCGGTGTTTCCGGTCCCCCGGCGGGAGTGAAAGCCAAGCTCGTGATGTTTCTGTGCCCTTGGGTGGCGGCCACGGCCCTTGCGCTCGCGCCGCCTCGACGTCGGCATACTGCCACCCGTCCGGGGACCGGGGTGACCCGAGCGCTGCTCCTGCGCCGCCGGGTCATGCGCTTAGGCCGACTGGACTGGCTCCTGCAGCGAGAGCGCAGGCTCTCGGATTTCTTGTTGCGCGCACGCACCGAGACGCCGATCTTCGACGAGGCGACGACGCAGACGTTCGCGGGATTGCTCGCGATCGGACCGGTCACGGTGACGCGCGACTTCGTCGGCGGCTGCGTCATCCGGGCACGCGTGCGCAACCTGCAGTATCGCGACGTGTGGTTGGTGTTGCAAGCACATCTGCGCGCGGCAGATGCGACCGAGACCGGTGCCTCCCTAGCGTTGACATTGCGCGCAGACGAAACGCGCGCGGTGGAGTTGCTTTCGCAGGCGCGACAAAAACCACAAGCACTTGTGTGGACCGTGACGGCGTTGTGACGTTGCAGGCCAACCTTCGGACGGGCCTAAAGTACGTCGTACATGCTACACGAATTCTTTCCAGCACCCCAAGAAAACGCCGCGCACAAAGCCGTGCGCGACCCCAACGGCGACTACTTGCGTGTCATCCCGCTTGGCGGCTGTGGTGAGATCGGCCGGAACACGACAGTCTACGAGACGCGCGACGACATCATCGTCGTGGACGCGGGCGTGCAATTTCCCGAAGAAGAGATGCTCGGTGTCGACCTGGTCATCAACGACATCTCCTATCTGCGCGACCGGCGTGACAAAGTGCGCGGGCTGTTCCTCACGCATGCCCATGAAGACCACATCGGCGGCGTGCCGTACTTCTTGGCGCAGCTCAACGTGCCGGTGTACGGCACCGACGTCACGCTGGCGCTGCTGCGCGGCAAACTCAAAGAGCACAAGCTGCTCGACATCGCGCACACGCAGGTCGTCGACGCAGGCGAAGAGGTCGAGGCAGGCGCCTTCCGCGTGCGCTTCGTCGCGATCACGCATAGCGTCTCCGGCTCGTGCTCGCTCGCGGTGCAGACGCCGCTCGGCACGGTCATCCACACGGGCGACTTCAAATTCGACCAAACGCCCATCGACGGTCGGCCCACAGACATGGCGACCCTGGCGCAATGCGGCCGTGAAGGCGTGCTGCTGCTGGCCTCGGATTCGACCAACGCGGAGGTGCCGGGCCATACCCTGTCCGAGCGCGTCGTGGGCGAGACGTTCAACGACATCTTCGCGCAGTGCAGCGGCCGCATCATCATCACCATGTTCGCCTCCAACGTGCCGCGCTTGCAGCAGACCGTGGATGCGGCGCACCGCTACGGCCGTAAGGTGTGCTTCGTTGGCCGCAGCATGCAGAACGTCAGCTCGATCGCCCTCGAGCACGGCTACCTCGAGATACCCGGCGGCATGCAGATCCGCGAGCACGAGCTCGAGAATTTTCCGGATGAGCGGCTCGTCATCTGCACCACCGGCAGCCAGGGCGAACCCACCTCTGCGCTCGTGCGTATTGCGGCCAACGATCACCGTCGCGTGCAGCTCAAGCGCGGTGACACGGTCATCTTGTCCGCCACGCCCATCCCCGGCAACGAACGGAGCGTCGGCCGCACGATCAACAACCTGTTCAAGCTCGGCGTCACCGTCATCTACGGCGGGCAGCGCAGAGCGCACGTGTCCGGCCATGGCTGCCAAGAAGAGCTGCTGCTCATGCTCAATCTCACCCGACCCAAATATTTCATGCCGGTGCACGGCGAGTACCGCATGCTCATGCAGCACGCGCGTTTGGCGGAACGCACCGGCATCCCAGCGCAGAACATCTTTGTCGCGGAGAACGGCGACATTTTGCAGATCACGCCGCAGAACGCTGCGATCGCGGGCAAGACCTCAGGCAACCCCGTGTACGTCGATGGCTTGGGCGTCGGCGACGTCGGCCAAGTCGTGCTGCGCGATCGCCGGCACCTGTCCGCCGACGGCATGATCGTCGTGACGGTGACGGTGGACAGCATGGACGGCAAGGTGCTCGCCGGCCCAGACATCATCTCGCGCGGTTTCACGTACGGCCAAGGCGACGGCGATGCCATCCTCGATCTCGTCAGGCGCGAAGCCGCAAGCATCATGCAGGCCGGTGCCGCCTCGGGCTTGACCGAGTGGACGGCCATCCGCGACCACGTGCACAAAGGGTTGCAGAAATTCGTCTACGATCGCACCAAGCGGCGCCCGATGATCGTGCCGGTCGTCATGGAAATCTGATTTTTGCAGGCGAGCGTCTCTCTCGAAGCTGCCCAACTCGAAGGTCCCTATACTTCCGTCCTCGCCGACACGTGGCGGCGCTTCCAGAAAAGCCCCGCGGCGATCGCGGGTTTGGTCATCATCGCGCTGCTGGCGATCGGTGCCGCCTTCGCACCGCAGATCTCCGGCCACATCGACCCACTCGCGCAAGATCTCAACGCCCCGGTGCTGCGTCCAATGCTCTTTCATGTCGCCGGCACCGACAAACTTGGCCGCGACATCTTCACGCGTCTGCTTTTCGGCGCGCGTCTGTCGGTGGAGATCGGCTTCGTGTCCGTGGGCATCGCGTTGACCGTGGGGACGCTCATCGGCCTGGTCGCGGGTTTTTGGGGAGGCGCGCTCGACAGCATCCTGATGGCGTTGATGGACGTCATGCTGGCGTTTCCCACCATCATCCTCGCGATCGCGATCTCAGCGATCCTGGACCAACGGGTGAGCGACGTCGTGAAGTTGTTCTTCGCGATCGGCATCGTGGCGATTCCGGTCTACGCGCGCATCGCGCGGTCGTCGGTGCTCGCGGTGAAAGACATGGAGTACGTCGAGGCGGCGCGCGCCATCGGCAACGGCACGCCGGCACTATTGCTCAAATACGTGCTGCCCAACATCTTGGCACCGCTCATCGTGCAGGCGACGCTTGGCATCGGCACGGCTGAGCTCGACTCCGCCGGGTTATCCTATCTCGGTTTGGGCATCCAGCCGCCGACGCCTGAGTGGGGCTCGATGCTCAATGACGCTCGCGACTACTGGCTCAACGCGCCCTGGGCGCTGCTCTTCCCCGGCATCGCGATCTCCGTGACGGTGCTGGGCTTCAATCTTCTCGGCGACGGGCTGCGCGACGCACTCGATCCGCGTTCGCGCTGAGATTTCGCCCTACCGGGCGGATGAACGCCTGCAGTAGGCACCCGCATCCATCCCCTCGAACGTCTGTGCGAAGCCGCTCGTGATGATGAAAAGAACAAAGGCTGCGCGGTCCAGACGGATCGATCCGATCCCCGGGCTCGCTCTCAACCTCGAGGTCGCCGGCATCGCTCTGCTTTGCATAGCGCTGCTGCTGGCGCTCGCATTGTTGCTCCCGCCGGGCAAGTCAGGCTCGCTCGGACCATTCGCAGTAGCCGCCTTGCGCGGTGGCTTTGGGGCGGGGGCGTGGCTTGCCATCCTCGCGCTCGCAACCTTGGCGATCGTCGTGTTCCTCGAGATGCACGCAGCCTCGAAGCTCGCGCTGTTCGCTGGCTGCGCGACGGCAGAATTTTTCGTGCTCGACGCCTGGCTCGGTGTGTCATCGCGTGGCGGCGCGATCGGGAATGCATTGGCGCACGGATTGATCTGGCTCATCGGCCCGCTCGGTTCGGCCGTCGTGCTCGGGGGAGCGGCCATGGCGCTGATCCTCGTCCCCACCGGTCTATCCTTGAAGAAGATGATCGGCGGCGCAGGGCGGCACGCGCTGACCGTTTCGAAAAGCGCGAGCGTGCTCGTCAATGCACTCAAGGACCAACGAGCCGCGCCGCCCCTTCAAACGTCGTCGCCCGCCCGGCGCCTCGCGCCGGAAACGGTCGCTGCCACGAACGGCAGCGCGCCCGTAATTCTTGACCCGGGCGCAGCCGTCGAACCAGCCGCCGACGCGCCCGCCAGGCGGGTGGAAGAATTAGAACGCGATGAGGCCACGCGCTCACAACCGGAAGATGCGGTCCCTTTTGAGGGCGCGTTCCCGGCCGAGGCGCATCACGCTGCCATTCTCACGCCGCCGCCACGCGATGCGTTGATGAAAATGCCGGAGCCGAAGCGTGGGACCGGCACCGTCAGTTATCGCCTGCCCGACTACGCGCTTTTCAATCCGCCCGAAAAGCGCGTCCACAACGAAGCGAGCGCTGCGCTCTTGCTCGAAGAGACGCTCGCGTCGTTCGGCGTGGAAGCCAAAGTCACGCACATCGAGCGCGGGCCGAGCGTCACGCGCTACGAGATGACCCCAGGCAAAGGCGTCAAGGTCAGCGCGATCAAGAGCCTCAGCGACAACATCCAGCTTGCGCTCGCCGCGCAGAGCATCCGCATCGAGGCGCCTATACCGGGCAAGGCCGCCGTCGGCATCGAGGTGCCCAACAGCGCCGTCGCTGTCGTTTCCGTGCGCGAGATCCTGGACTACGTGCCGCGCGGCGCAGGCAAGCTGTTCTTCGCGCTCGGCAAAGACATCACGGGCAGACCCATCGTCGGCGACCTCACGCGCATGCCGCATCTGCTCGTGGCCGGCGCGACGGGCGCAGGCAAAAGCGTGTGTCTCAACGTCATCCTGACCTCGTTGCTTTCGACCTGCACGCCCGATCAGATGCAGTTGCTGCTCATCGATCCCAAACGAGTCGAGCTCACATCGTACAACGGCATCCCGCACCTCATCAAAGAGTGCATCACCGACCCGAAGCTCGCCGCCGGCGCGCTGTACGAGCTCACCAAGGAGATGGACGCGCGCTACGAGCGGTTCGCCCGCGCGGGCGTCCGCAAGATCGAAGAGTACAACGAGAACTTCCCCGACGAGCCATTGCCATACATCGTGGTCATCATCGATGAGCTCGCCGACCTCATGCTCGTCGCCCCGACCCGGGTGGAGACGAGCATCTGCCGCATCGCACAACTCGCGCGCGCGACCGGCATCCACCTCATCGTAGCAACGCAACGGCCATCCGTCGACGTCATCACCGGTCTCATCAAGGCCAACATACCATCGCGCATCGCGTTCGCCGTCTCGTCGCAGGTGGACTCGCGCACCATCATCGACATGGCGGGCGCTGAGCGCCTGCTCGGCCGCGGCGACATGCTCTATCTCCCCATCGATTCCCCCAAACCGGTCCGCGTGCAGGGTGCGCTCGTCTCCGGCGACGAGCTTGAGCGACTGTGCGAGTTCTGGCGCGCGCAGGATGATCCCGACAACCGCATCGACTTCGAAGTCAGCGAAGTGGAAGAAGATGGGCGGACGCCGGACGACGAGCTCGCCTTTGACGCTGCTCGCATCATCATCGAACGTCAGATGGCGTCGGTGGCCCTGCTGCAAGCCGAGCTCAAGGTCGGCCATCCGCGTGCGGTGAGCCTCATGAAGACGCTGGAGGAGTTCCGCGTCGTGGGGCCGGCCGAGGGCACCAAGCCGCGCAAGATACTGCTCGGCGACGGCGACCTGGATGCGCTTGCGGAGACGCTTGCGCCGCGCAACCGCGAACAACCGCTGTTCTGACCGTGCGATAAAGGTCGCGCGGCAAAAAACGCGCCACGGGCGCCGGACAGGCTGCATCTTTTAGCGCGCCGAACCGCACGGCTACCATGCCCGTCAGCCGACAGTGGAACTCTCTCCGCGACAAGGTGCGTTCGGGCGAACCGCTCTCGCACGGCGATGGCGTTTTTCTGTACACACAGGCGCCCTTCCACGAACTTGGGCAGCTCGCGCATGAGGTGCGCACCGCGAAGAACGGCGCGCGCGCCTATTACGTCGTCAAACGCTATCTGAACACCACCAATGTGTGTTACGCCGGCTGCAAGTTCTGCTCGTTCGCCGCGTTTGAAAAAGAATCTCGCGCCTATCGCATGAGCCTGGACGATATCCTTGCCAAGGCCTGCGCGGAACCGGATGACTACGACGAGCTGCACATGGTCGGCGGACACGATCCGAAGCAGACCAGCCTCGATTTTTGGATCCCGGCGATCGAGCAGCTGCATGCGCGCATCCCGCACGTCCAGCTCGCGCTGTTCACCGCCGCAGAGATCGACTACATGTGCAAGCGAGCGCGCTGTTCGTATGCCGAGGGGCTCACGCGCTTGCGCGATGCCGGTCTCACCTCGCTCAACGGTGGTGGCGCGGAGATCCTCGTGAAGCGGGTGCGCGATATCGTGTGCCCGCACAAAGCCGGCGTCGAGGAATGGCTCGACGTGCACCGCGTCGCCCACGGCTTGGGCATCCGCACGAACTGCACCATGCTGTACGGCCATGTCGAAACGATCGAGGAGCGGGTGGAGCACCTGCTGCTGTTGCGCACGATGCAGGCGGAGACCGGCGGTTTCAAATGCTTTGTGCCGCTTGCATTCCATCCTGAAGGCAACGACTTAGAGGACTACGGCTGGACGGGCGGCATCGACGACCTGCGCACGATCGCGGTGTCACGGCTGCTCTTGGACAACATCGATCACATCAAAGCGTATTGGATCTCGTACGGCATCAAGATGGCCCAGCTCGGGCTGCACTTCGGCGCAGACGACATCGACGGCACCGTGCACAACGAACAGCAGATCTACCGCGATGCAGGCAGCAAAGCCGACCAAAGCACGCCCATCGCCGATTTACGTCGTGCGATCAGCGAAGCCGGCTTCGAACCCACCCGGCGCAACCTGCTGTATCGCGTGCTGGAGCCCGCGTAGATGCCCGCAGATTCGGTGCGTTGCGGCCGCATCTCGTACACCAACGACTTGCCGGTCTACGCCGCCTTCGATGTGGATGCGCTGCCCTTCCCCGGCACCATGATGAGCGACGTGCCTGCGGGGCTCAATGCGGCGCTGCTCGCGGGTGGTTTGGATTGCAGTCCCATCTCCTCGGCGTTCTATGCCGAACATGCGGACGCGTTCGTCCTGCTCCCGGATATCTGCATCGGCTCGCGCAGCGACGTGCTCAGCATCAGCTGCATCTCGCAACGGCCCGTGGCCGAGTTGCGCGGAACGCCCATCGCGGTCACCTCCGAATCGGCCACCGGCACCGCGCTGCTGGCGACGCTGTGCCGGCGCTGGTATGGGTTCGCGCCGCAGCTGATGGCGCACGACGACCCCTTCGCGCTCTACACGCGGGATAGCACGCCCTGCTTGTTGATCGGCGACGCGGCGATCGAGGCGCGCTTCTCAGTGCCTGAAAAGAACATCCATGATCTGGGGCGCATGTGGCACGAGTGCAGCGGCGAGGGCATGGTCTACGCGGTGTGGGCTGTGCGACGAGCGTTCGCTGCACACCAGCCGCAGGCGGTGCAGATGGTGCTCAGCGCGTTGCGCGAGTCGCTGCGCTGGAGCCGTCAACATCACCGCACGATCATCGAGCGTGCGCAGGCTGTCCATTATCGCCCCACCGATTTCTACGAACGCTACTACGCGACGTTGACCTTCGACTTCGACGAGGCGGCACGGCACGGGCTGCGCGCGTTCTTCGAGGCGGCGCATGCTTGCGGCGTATTAGGCGTCGCGCCGGCCCTGCAGTTCGTGCGCGAGGCACAGCATGTCTGACGTCGCCGCACTGCTCGAGCGCGCCGCCAGCGGCGGGCGCCTCGACCAGGAAGAGGGACTCAAGCTTTACCGCGAGGCGACGCTGCACGATCTCGGCGCTGCAGCGCACAGGCGGCGCAGCTCGCTGCATCCCGGTCGCGAGGTCTCCTACGTCATCGACACGACGATCAACTATACGAACATCTGCAATGTGCATTGCTCGTTCTGCGCGTTCTTCCGGCCCGAAGGACATGCCGAAGGCTACACTATGGACCATGACCAGGTGTTGGCGCGAGTGCAGTGGGCGGCCGAGCAAGGCGCGACACAGATCATGATCCAAGGCGGCGTCAACCCGGACCTCCCCATCAGCTACTACACCGAGCTGTTCGAAAAGGTGAGCCGTCGCTTTCCCGCCGTCGACATCCACTCGCTCTCGACGAGCGAGATATGCGGGATCGCCAAGCGCGAGAACATGACCGTCGAAGACGTGCTCAGAAGATTGCGTGCCGCCGGTTTGAAGTCGCTACCCGGCGCAGGCGCTGAGATCCTCGTCGAACGCGTGCGCAAACGCATCTCGGCCCGCAAGATCGATGACGACCGCTGGCTCGAAGTGATGCGCAGCGCACAGCGGCTCGGCATGCCGACCACCGCGACCATGATGTTCGGCTCCATCGAGACCGACGCCGAGCGCATCACGCATCTGCATGTGTTGCGCGAGCTGCAAGACGAGACCAACGGTTTCCTCGCATTCATCCCGTGGTACTACGTGCCGTATAAGACGCCGCTGAAGGGCAAAGAGGCGACCGGCATCGAGTACCTGCGCGTCATCGCCGTCAGCCGGCTGTATCTGGACAACTTCCCGCACATCCAAGCGTCGTGGCTGACGCCCGGCCTGAAACTCGGGCAGCTCGCGCTCCTCTACGGAGCCGATGATATGGGCGGCACGATCTTAGAAGAACGGGTCGTCACCTTGGCCGGCAGCACCAATCAAGCGACGCGCGCACAGCTCGAACGGACGATCCGTCAAGCCGGTTACGAACCGGCGATCCGCGACACGTATTTCCGCCGGCGCGACTAC
>JALYZS010000102.1 GCA_030948745.1 Vulcanimicrobiota bacterium
TTCACTCGCGAGCTGGAGGTCGCTCTGTCGAAGAAAAAGATCGACTGCGCGGTTCATTCGCTGAAGGATTTGCCGACGGAATCTCCCGACGGTCTCGAGATAGCCGCTCGTCTCGAGCGTGAGGATCCGCGCGATGTGTTGGTGGTGAATCGCCTCACCGGCGCTGAGAACCTCGAAGATCTGCCCGCGGGGTCGAGAGTCGGTACATCAAGTCTGCGCCGCCGGGCGCAGCTGATGGCGAAGAGACCCGATCTCGAGGTGGTCGAGCTGCGTGGCAACGTCCCCACTCGTCTGAGCAAGGTCGAAACGGGAAAGGTCCACGCTGCCATCCTCGCCGCTGCGGGGCTGATCAGGCTGGAGGTGCAGCAGCGGATCACGATGTTCTTCGAGCCACCCGACTGGCTTCCCGCACCGGGACAGGGAGCAATCGCAATCCAGGTGAGAAGTGAGGACGACCGGATGAGAGAGATGCTCTCGCCGCTCGACCACGAGCCCACTTCGATTGCAACGCGCGCGGAGCGCGCCTTTCTGGCCGCTCTCGAGGGCGGATGCCAGGTCCCCATCGGCGCGCTTGTGAGTGATGCCAGCGGACGGCCTACATTATATGGTATGCTGGCTGACATAAGCGGGAGACACATTGTGCGTGGATCGCGCGCGCTGGATTCTCGTGCTCCCGAGTCCACCGGCGAGGCGCTCGCCGCCGAAATTCGTTCACGGGGCGGATCCAGTCTGCTGGTGGAGCTCCGCCAACTCTCCAAACTTCCCGCACCGCAACCAGAGTAAGAGTGTCGAGCTTTCCGCAATATCGTCCCCGCCGGCTGCGGCGCACTGCCGCCCTTCGAAACCTCGTTCGCGAGACGCATCTGGCGGCCGCGCAGCTCGTGCTGCCCGTTTTCGTTCGCGACGGCAAGAAGCTGCGGCGCGCAGTGGGATCGATGCCGGGCGTCAACCAGACCTCGGTGGACGAAATGCTGCGGGATGCCGAAGCGGCCGCGAAAGCGGGTGTTGGCGGTATCATCCTGTTCGGCGTTCCCGAGACAAAAGACGCGACTGGCTCTTCAGCGTGGGACGACAAGGGAGCGGTTCAGAACGCGGTGCGCGCTCTGAAGAAAGAGATCCCGGATCTGGTCGTCATCACTGACGTGTGCATGTGCGAGTACACGGATCATGGCCATTGCGGATTCCTCAAGGATGGCGAGGTAGACAATGACGCCACGCTCGAGCTGCTGTCGCGCGCGGCGCTCTCGCACGCGCGCGCCGGAGCGGACATAGTTGCTCCGAGCGACATGATGGACGGAAGAGTGCGGGCAATCAGGTCAGCGCTGGACGAAAAGGGTTTTGCGGGCGTCTCGATCCTGAGCTACGCCGCGAAGTACGCGTCAGCCTATTACGGACCCTTCCGCGAAGCGGCGGAATCCGCGCCGCAGTCCGGCGACCGACGCGGCTACCAGATGGACCCGGGCAACGCCGACGAAGCGATGCGAGAGGTGTTGTCCGACATCGAGGAGGGAGCTGATGCTGTTATGGTGAAGCCAGCCGGCCCCTACCTCGACATCGTCTCACGCGTCAAGGCAGAGCCCGGCTACCCGGTCGCGGCGTACCAAGTCAGCGGTGAATACGCGATGATCTGCGCCGCGGCCGACCGCGGCTGGATCGAGAAGGACCGTGTGATGATGGAATCACTCCTCGGCATCCGCCGGGCCGGAGCCGACTTCATCGTCACCTACTTCGCGACCGAAGCTGCGCAGCAGCTCTGACAAGCCTTCGATAACCACGCTCTTACCGGGCTACTCATGAATCCGTCCAGCCGCATCGCCGCCGTGACCCTTTCGATCGCCTTGCCTTTCTCTCCGGTTGGCGGGCAGACTATCGCTTTTCCTGGCCACATCGACACGGTCCCGCCACGCTCTGTCATCGAGCTGCCCTTCGCGTTTCAGAGCGGAACGCTGACACTGCCTGGTACGCTCACGCTGCCGACGAACTTCAACGGCGGGCCCCCGGTTGCGCTGATCGTCGCTGGCTCGGGACCTACCGACAGGAATGGAAACTCCGCCGGTCCCCTGCGTGCACAGAACAACTCCAACCTCTACGCAATCCTCGCCTGGCAACTGGCGGACGTCGGCATCGCGTCCGTTCGCTACGACAAGCGAGCGCTTGGCGAAAATCTTCAGAAGATCGACCTCACCCAGACATCAATCGACGACTTCGTCGTCGATGTGATTGCGGGAGCGCGCAAGCTCGCCGCCGACCGGCGGTTCTCGAAGGTTGTGCTCATTGGCCACAGCGAGGGAGCCGAGCTGGTACTGCAGGCGGCAAATCGCGGTGCGCCCGCTGCCGGGATTGTGATGCTATCCGGGGCCGGTCGGCCGATCATGTCGGTGTTGCGTGAGCAGCTGTCCAAACAGCTTCCGCCCGAAGAGGTCCTCAAATGGGACTCGGCCTCCGCGCGGTATCTGCGCGGAGAGGATGCTGGCGATGTGCATCCGGGGTTGAAGCCTCTCCTCCTTCCGACAAACAGGCGGTTCATGCAGTCGTGGGCCAAGTACGATCCCGCCGCGGAGATTGCGCGCACCCACCTTCCCGTGCTGATCGTTCAAGGGGGCCACGACCTGCAGATCAGCGAAGGCGACGCCCGCGCGC
>JALYZS010000105.1 GCA_030948745.1 Vulcanimicrobiota bacterium
GTCACTCGACGTGCTGCAGTACGTCCCCGATCACTTGCTCGACGAATTCGTGCGTAGCTGCGCGCGCACGCTGAAACCCGGCGGCCGTCTCATCCTGCATGCGCCGCTGTTGGAGGAGCCTCCTCGATCCGGCCGATTTGCCGATTGGACACAGCCTGGCTGGATGCGGCAAGGTTTTAGCGCGTCGTCGCTCGCTGCGTTGATGCGCTCGAACGGCCTGCAGCCTGTTTCCATCTGCAACACGGTGACTACAATCGCTGCGCGGGCTTGGGAATGGAACATGCTGGTCGCAGGACGCCCGCTGCAATCTGTCGCGTTCCCATTGCTGCTCATGCTCGCGACCGTGGGCGAAGGTCTTCCGTCGCGCCACCACAGTTGCGTTCTTTGCGTCGCGACCCGAGGCTAGCCGGCGTGCTTGGTTGGGTTATGGGGGCGCCGGTCTTGTGGGTGCGCTATAGCGTCTATGCGATTGTCGCATGTCTGCTGTTGCGACCCTTCTTTGCGCATCCGACCGACTGCGTTTTCGGGCTTCACGATTGGGCTTTCCCATGTTTTGACGAACAACGTAGCCACTTCTTCACCTACTGGTTGAGCCCGTTGAGTGCCCACAACCTAGGCAGCCCGCAACCTCGTCCCACCGTGGAACCACCATTGCTGCTCCTATTCGCCGCAGCGAGCGTGGCCCCCGCGGTCGCGTTGCGCGCATTCCTTTTTATATGTTTTTTTTCGGGAGCGCTTGCCGCTGACTATGCTGTCGCGACGCTTTACAAAATCACCAGCCCCTGGGCGCGTTTCGCCGCAGGCCTTGTGTACATGTGCTCGCCATTTTTTCAGACCAAGCTCGTGAGCGGTCACATCGGCTTTTTGGTCTGTGCTCCGCTCATCCCGCTGGCGCTTTCCGCATTTGACGCGTTACGCGTGCGGTCCGGGTCGTGGGCGGTTGCCGCAGCTTTTATTTCTGCGAGCTTCGCCCAGCTCCAAGTCGGCCTGGTGATGCTGGCGATATTACCGGTCATGGCCTGGAGGGGCGTGTCTGCCGCGAAGTGGCTGGGGATATGGGCTATCGCGCTGCTCACCTGGGCTCCCGTCGCGTTTGCGGGCATCGTCGCCTATTACGGTGGTGCGCTCTCCACGGAAACGCAGCTGCATGCGTGGCTGCTGAACGAAAGCGTTCCTTGGCAACATGCCTTGGACGGCACAGAGTATTTCACGCATTACTTCCGCGACTCTGTGGGAGCGCCGTCTGCCGTTGCATGGCAGCTGCTCTCGCCTATGTGTCTGCTTTATTGTCTATTTTTACCGGGCACGCCGCGACGGTTATCCATTGTCGCCATTGTGCTGGCGTTCGTCTCCGCCGGCCTGCGTGGGCCTTTGGCACCGATCGTCCAATGGTCAATGGCCCATATCGATGCGATGACGCTCTTCAGAGAGCTGTATGATCTTTTGTTCCTGGCGCCTCTTGCCATTGCCGGGGGCGCAGCGGCGGGGATGCAACGACTCATACAACGTTCACGACGAGGTGCGATTCCGCCAGCCGTCGGTTACGCACTGGGCGTGGCGCTCATGCTCCTGCTGATCTGGCCAGCGCTCAGCGCAGCTTTGGCGCAGCGCATCCCCTTTGTGACCACGGCTCGATGGAAAGCACAGGCCGCGGAGGCCGCGCTCAGCGCGCCGTACGACCGAATCCTATGGCTCCCCACAGCGGTTCCGCTGGGGCCGGACGGTACCCCGGGCGGAGCAGACCCGTTTTCATTCCCCTTCGGCGATCATCCATCAGTAAATGCCTATCACCCCTTTGGCCTGTTCGCATACGTCAGCGCTCTGGCGGATCGCACCGGGTCTCTCGACGCCCCGCTTGCACACCAGCTGGGAATCGGAAAAGTCTTCGTGCGGTCAGGCGTCGTCAGCCGGAGGCTGGTCGCTGCCGAGCATCCCCTCGGCGCAGAGATCCGCGTTCCACGCCATGAGGGCGAACGAGATATGCGCACTAGCCTGTTGGCCGTGACTCACTCGCCGCCGCAATGCGAGCCGGACCTAAGGACGGCGATGCGGGCAAGCCTCGCGTACGTGCGCTGCGCGTCAAACGCGCTCATAGTAGCACCGCACGAGGACCCGGAAAGCGATGACGATCCACTGCACGCCTGGGTATCGGGGGAGCGGTGGGCAGAATTAGATCCGGCGCTAGCCCAACCGCGCTGGCCGGTGATCTTCACGCTCTCGCCGCGAGCACACCGATGGTACATGCCCTTGCCGGGTGTCACCTGGATCTATGCTCCCGCGGGAGCGTGGGTCGACGCGCGTCCGATGGCCGCGAGCGGCTCATGGCAAAGCGTGAAGCTGACGCACGGCCAGCACAGCGCGCGCGGGGACGGCAAACATCTGGTCGCCGTTTCAGCCAGCCTCACGGCCGCATCCTCGAACGTCGTTGGTCGCGGCGTCGAAACTGACGTTGCGTTGCAGAAATCCGATCCTGCAATGGGGCGTTTTGCCGCGGTCATCCCTCCCGGGAGCGCTTTCGTCATCCTCCGCGAGCAATGGGCGCCGTTGTGGCGAGCCTACCTCGACGGTCGGGATTTGGGTGTACCAAAGACGAGCGACGGATATGCTCTCGGCTGGCTACTGCCTGCGCGACGGGGACCCAGCCAGTTGGTCGTGCGTTACCAACCCACCGTTCCGTACGTCGCGCTCGCCGGAACGTCATGGTTGATTTGGTTGTGCCTGGCGTTGTCGATTAGTGCGCGGCTTTGGACCGCACGACCGAGGCGATGAGCCGTTCCTCAAGCTCCACAGTACTCGGCCAGGTGAATTGGCGTGCCCAGGCTTGCGTCGCGGATTGGTCAACGCCGTCTCCTAGAACGCTGACGACGCTGCGAGCAAATGCACTTATATCGCCGAGCGTGACGAGCCTCGCGCCCGGGCTGGCCGCAATGGTCTCTTCATATGCAGGTAGCCGGTACGCAACAACTCCCAGGCCTGCCAAGTGCGCCTCAATGGGCACGATGCCCCACCCTTCGACCTTGCTTGGAAAGACGCACAGCTGCGAGCATGCGTAAAGCTCCCATTTCCGTTCCTCACTGACAGCACCGAGCACGTCGATGTTGCGACGTAAGCCGCACGCCTCAATGCGCTTAGCGAGTTGCACCGCGACGTGGTCGGCACACGCACCGATCATCGCCAATCGCAATGCAGGCTGGATGTCACAGCATAGACGCCAGATGTTGACTAAATCGAAAATACCTTTCGCTTGGGTGTGGCGACCAACAAAAATCGCATCGTAGCGCTTTTCGGCGACAGGTGGGATGCTTCGATCGTCGACCCCGACTGAGCCGATAAGGATTGGGGCTCTGACGCCTGAATCCGCGAGCTCGCGTGCCAGTGCTCGGGAGATGGTGATGACTGCGTCGGCGCGGCTATGAAAGCGTACATTGAGCTGCCACAGCGCCGTTTCGCGAACGTTCAGATTGCACAAGATGAGCGGTATCTTGCAGACCTTCGCGACGATGAAGCCGGCAAGCGTCAGGGGGAGCACTTCACTATAGGGCACATAGACACCGTCCAGATTGCTGCGCTGCTGCAGCCCTATGTAGGTCAAGCCAATAGCCGTCCAAATCCAATTGACCATCCGCATCAGAAAAAATAGAGGCCATCTGCGCGCGTACAGCCGTTGCGCAGGTATGCGGATCAACACGCCCGGGATCCGGTCAGGATCGATATCAGAGCTGTCCGTGTCGGCGACGATGACATCAAAATGCGCAAGGCTCTCCAAAATGCGCCGCGCCCTGTAGAATCCGCCCGCGAAGCCGCTCCGCGGCGGATGCCATAAGGGGACGAAGAGGGTGGTCCTGTCCGACATCACGCAGACGTTGCGGTATGCGGCAGGCAGCGCGGGTTGCGTTGTTTTGTTCTGTACCACAAGAGGACGACGACGGCCAGGAGCGCGCTCACGAGCGCCACAATCTGCAACAAAAGAAACACTCGCGACGGCGCGTAGATAACTTGCACTTGCGTTGGCGTCGCCCCACTCACAATCCAACCGTTGGAGAGCCCGTTGACGCGTACGTGGCGCCACGGCAAAGACGCACCGCCGCTCTGCACTTGCCAATCCTTGCTGAAGCTCGAGTTCAGTACGACGAGCTTCGTCGCGGGTGGTAACCTGAGTGAAAGCGAACGCGCGCCAGTCGTTGCCTGTGCCAACAATTGGGGTGGCCGACCGGCCGCCCAAGTAAAATCGGAGGCGCCGACAGGCCACGGCGCCAGCCGCACATCGCGATATTCCACTTCTGTGCCTCCGCGGCTCGCGAAAGCGTACAAATACACGCCGAGTGCATTCTGTGAGGGCGGCACAGCGATGTCGGCTTCAATCGGGGCCCACTTTGAGCTGTTGACCGCCCGGCTGTGCCATAGCAACTGCCCCCCGTCGCCAACAACTTTGACCAGCGGTGCGCCGCCTCGGAGCGACCGGGCTTGCAGCGAGAGATGAAATATTTGCCCGCTTACGCCGAGCACGGGCTGTCCCCAGCCGATGCCCTCGCGGCTGCTTTCGAGCTGGATCGTGTCGCCGTGCCGTGTCGCTCGCAATCCAGGATCGCCAACCGGCAGCGGTTTCGGATGCTCGGCATCGAACGGAGAATCCCAATCCGTTTCTGCGACTGCGACGCCGTGGAGCACGTTCGGGGAGGTGGGAACGGTGCTGGTGAGCCTCAATTCACCAGCAGGCAACGCTGTGATGTCTTCGCCCAATCTGATGGTCGCCTGCGCAGCGCGATGAAAAGCATCGAGAATGACGGCGCGGTAGGCATTTACCGTTCCAACCCTATCACCTGGCCCATCCGCATACACAAACGCGCTGAGCGTTCGCGCGGAATCATCAAACCATCCGCTCCAGCTGCGCCATTGCGTCTCCTTTGGCAGGCCCACACTTTGCGCGATGCGGTTATTTATCAAGACTGCGAGCCGCGGACTCAACCCGCGTTCGTGGCGGAAGTCTATCCGCAACGCGAGCATCTCACCGCGCTCCAATGCCACGCGGGTGACTTGGGTTGCGCACGCCGCATGATCCCGCGCGGACAATCGGACTTCATCGCTTCCGCTGAAGGTCGCCGCGAGCCCGACTTGAGCCGGCGTGCGCCGGTCGTAGGCGTGGCAGTCCCCCATCCTGCTCCAGCCGGTTTTTGGCGAGCGGGCACGTTGTATGGGCGTCCAGATATTGGCGACGACGCTGCGCGCTCTGGGCGCGAGGACGTAACGGCCGATCGTCGTGGCGCCGTGCTGAGCAAGTTCGCGACCGTCGATGAGGAACTGCGTCTCGCCCACCTGTATGCCTAAGGGGCCGGCCAAGAATCGTTCGGGCACAGCGATGGTGAGGTCACGTCGCCACAGCTTAGCCCCATGCACTTGCGCGCCTAAGAGACTCAACTTAAGCGCCGGCCCGAGGGCGCGTGCAACCGTCACCGCCGCAACGCGGGGCTCCACCGAGAGTTTACCGGCCGGAAGGAAACGCGGGCGGGGCATACGTGCACTTGCTCTTGCGCTGAACATCTGCGCTGCAACGCTCTCTGAGGCGCCTGCAGTTCGCGCCTCCGTCCACGGGACAAAGCCGTTGAGCAGCGCGTCCGCCGTCACCAGGTCGACCGTTGCACCCCGTTGGCCGGACGAAAGCGCTACCGTGGCGTAGGCGCCAAGCGTCGGCACGGGGGCGCGGACTCGATACACATCCAGCTGTCCAAATGTCGCGACCTTCCGGATGTCACGCTGGTGCGACAAGGCCCGCGTGATGTAGTGCGGATCAAGAATATTTCTTGTCAGCAATGACCAAGCGATGTCATTGCGCTGCACTATCCAGCCGATGCTCAGTTTGTCCAGGAGCGGCACAAGCGGTTTATCCGGGTCGGTCCGTAATTGTTCAAATAGTTGCTGCTGCACAGCCATGAACTCCGCCGATGGGCTCAAGTAGGTGAAGTTTCTGGGTGCCAGCGTTAGCACGTCGGCATCGACCAGGGCTTGAGCGACGCGATCGATGCCATAGTATCCCCACGTGTAGGGCATCTGATAGAAGTCGTCATTCGGCAACAGAAGTATGCGCGCGTCGCCGCCCTGCGTATTGAGAAAATTCGCCGCATCATACCAATAC
>JALYZS010000126.1 GCA_030948745.1 Vulcanimicrobiota bacterium
GGCCGACGTTCTTCGACGCCGTGAACGAGCAGCAGCCGTCGCTCATCGTCATCGCCTGCGCGCGCATCCCCAGCCATGCGTTTGAAGCCGCGCGATACTTGGGCGATGGTTTCAATACCCGCAACATCCCGGTGCTGCTCGTCGACGTCGCTCCCAAGGACGTCGTTCGCGCCCGCGGTAGCGCCCCACGGGCGCGGATCGTGGAGCGCGCAGATCTTGCTGACGCCGTGCGCCAGTCGTTCGGCGCGCCGGCGGCTTCCCAAACGCGCGCCTAGCGCGCGTGTTCCGCGTTGAGCGCGGCGATCGCGGCTTGCAGTTGCGGGTCGCGTCCCTCGGCCACATCGGTGGCACGCCTCGCCACCTGGAGGTCGGGGGTCACGCCGCGGCCCTCAAGCGCTTGACCGTTCGCGTCGCGCATGCCGAGCGTCGCGACGCGCAACAGCCCGCCATCCAAAAGCCGCTGCTCTACTTCCACACCGAGCACTTTGCGTGCCGTCGGCATCCCGACGATCAACGCGCGCTTGTGCGTCTGCAGCGCCGAGGCGAGCGCTTCTGCGCCGCTCTCGCTCGTGCCGTCGACCAGGACCGCAAGCTTGCCGGCGTAATGGATGTGCGCTTCGTCGCTCGCGCGGAACCAGCGCCGGCCGAAGAGCGGATAGCGCCCGGCACCGCTGATGACGAGCGTGCCTGGAGACAGGAAAATACCGGCGGCCGCATCGACCGCATCGATGAGCCCGCCCGGATTGCCGCGCAGATCCACGATCATAGCCGGCTGCGCGCCCACGTCTGCGATCGCCCAGTTCAATGCCTGCTCGATGCCGTTCGGGAACGAAGCCATCTTTAAATAGGCGATCCCTGGCGCGGCCGTGCCCCAATCCAATTCGGGTTGGGTGACCGAATCAAAGGCGGTGGGGTTGGTGAGCCGCACTCGCCGCTGCCAGCTGCGGCCGCTCACAGGATCGCGCAGCGCATAGGAGCGCAGGTAGGCGGCCGCGCCGGCCAGAGCAGGACGTTCCGACACGATCAGTCCCGGCCGGAAGCCCGCTCGGGCAGCCGGCGAATGCGGCGCGACGCGCAGCACGACGTGTTCGTTGCCGATGCGCACGAAGGCCGCACCTAGTGCGCCTGCGCTGGCATCCTCGCTGAGACCCGCTACCTCCGTTGGAGAGAACACGGCCGTGTGGCTATCGCCCAGCTTCGACATCATCTGCTGCAGCAAGCGGTAACGTTCCGTCTCATCGCGCGCCGCGATCACTTTAGGGCGGTAGACGGCCACGAGCTGCGGCCAATCGACGCCGTGAAAGCCGCGGTCGTAGTAGCGAACGCCGACCGTCGACGTGACCTCGTCGAAGACGCGCTGCGATAGCGGCAGGGCGGCCTCGTGTGCGCGGATCAGCAAGGCGGTTCCAGCGACGAGGAGCACGCTGATGACGATGAGGGCGTTGCGGCGCAGCAGTTTGCGCCGCCGGATCGGCCAGTAGGGGACTGCTGCGCGCTCGAAGTCCATCATCCTCGCGTCAGCGCGGCGAGCCCGCTGCGACGGCGCCTTGGGCGTAGAGCCATTGCTCGAGCGTCGTATGCCTGACCCCGCTCTCGCCCGCGAGTTCGCGTCGCAGCTCGGCCAATGTCGCGCCCGACTCGGCGACCGCATCGTGCTTGTGGATGCTCTCGTAGTTGATCTGGCGGCCCCACACGAACGTGTCGCCGGACAGAGCGTCGAAGGCATCATGCGCGTAGCGCAGCATCTCACGCACGACGTCCTCCACGAAACGCGGCGCCGCATGCGCCTTGTTCACGACGAACAGCTCATCAGGACGTTTCAAGAGATCGTAGGTCTCGGCGGACATCGATTGTTCCACGATCTCGACCAGCGTCGAGAGCTCGACGTTTGCTTCCGTCCCCACGAGCAGCGTGCCCAGACCGCGCTGGTTGTGGCTGGCAATCGGCATGCTCGCGAGGATGCGCGCGATCTGCTCTTCGCTGAAGCCCTCGGCCAGAAGACGCTCGCGCGAATGATCCGCGACCATGCCCTGCGCGCACGGGCATGCGGTCATGCCCTCGGCTTCGACGCCGATGAGGCGGCGCGATGCTGAAGCGCTCACGACCGCGCGCCCGATCGCGGTGTAGAACTCGTGGGTGGCTTTGGCGCTCGCGGGCGTCGTGCGGGGTAAGGCGAAGGGCGCACGCAGTTGCACCTCGGCGCGTTCGGCGTGCTGACTCGCGACGACCCGGCGCCCAAGCGAAAGCGCCAGCGTCGCGACATCGGCGCTGTGTTCGGCGGCGAGCTCGCTCAGGGCGTCTTCAAGATCCTGGGAGAAACGCGACATGTGCACGCCGCTGCGCGCAGCATCGAGATCGGCATAGATGTCGAAGCTCGCGATGACCCGCTGTCTGCCGTGTGCGCCTGCAGGCACGTCGATGAGCGTCTTCACGCCGGTGATGCCGGCGCG
>JALYZS010000147.1 GCA_030948745.1 Vulcanimicrobiota bacterium
GGTCGAGCGGGCACGGCTCAAGGCGACCGCCGGGAAGTATCGCCGTCAGCAACTGCCCCTGCGCGCACAGGCGCAGGCCTACGAACGCGATCGCGACCACGACATGGCGCGCTCCGATATCGTCGAAGAACGCAAAGCCGGCTTCGACATCGCATTGGCTTTTTTTGAGATATCGATCGTGTTGACGTCGATCGCAGCCATGGTCAAGCGGCCCTTCTTGTTCGTGATGGCCGCTGTCGGCGGGGCTTTGGGCTTGATCTTCGGCATCCGCGGTATCCTGGGCGGCCAATGAAGCGTCCGGCACGCAAACCTCCGCTGCGCTCGCCCTCGCTGATACTGTTCTGCGTCGGTGTCGTGGCGCTGGCGGCTTTTGTCGGCTATGAGACGACGCGGGTGTCTGCGCTTGGCCCGTTCGTGGCGCAGATCAGGGTCGCGCCGAAGCAAGCCGCGGTCTTCCGCGGCGCCGCGCTGCAGTTCGGCGCATCGGTGACGGGCACGCGCGACAATACGTCGGTGCATTGGAGCTTGGTCGGCCCAGGTTCGATCGACGAGCAAGGCTTGTATACCGCACCTGCGGGCGGCGCTGTCGCGAACGTCGTCGCAAGCGCTGGTTCCGGTCTGACCGATTCCGCCACCGTGCAGACCGTCTCGCCGCCGGATGCGCGCCGCCCGCTCGCATTTGTCTCGTGCTATGAGGATGCGACGATCGAGGTGCACTCGCCGGATGGCGTGCGGGCGCTCGGCTCGCTCAGCTTACGGGGACGCACCGCGGGCATGGCGATCGACGGCAAACATCAGCGCGCGCTCGTCGCTGCGGAGACGCAGGTCTTCGCGATCGACCTGCCCAGCATGCGTTCGCATCCCTCCGCGGCTTTTCCGAATTCGCGTTTCTCGCAGGTCGCGCTGCTGCCTGGCGGCGATTTTGTCGTGACCGACAACAACGCACAAGACGGGCAGCCGGGCGTGCGCATATTCCGCATCGGCAAGGACGGCAGGCCGACCGTGGCCGGCAGTGTCGCGGCCGGAGAAACGCCCGAAGGCATCGCGCTCGGCGACCACGGCCGCACGGTCTATGTCGGAAACATCAACAGCGATAGCGTTATGCGCTTCGCGCTGCAGCCCAACGGGGGCTTGCGGCGCACCGGCTTCGCGCGCACGGGCACGCGACCATTCGGGATCGCGGTCGACGACAGGCAGCACGTGCTGTTCGTCGCCGACAACGACACCGCCACGCTTTCGGGGGCTCGCTCGCGGCCCGGATTGGAACGCTACCACCTACCGCAGATGCAGCGCCACGGCGGCGTGATGAGCACGGGGTCGGCGACGTCGCTGCCTTTAGGGGTTGCGGTCGATAGCGCGCTGGGACGCGTCTTCGTCGTCAACGAGGGTGACGGCGACGTGGTGGCCTATGACACCCCCTCCATGCGGCAGCGTGCGCGCATGCCCACCGGGCTCACGCCCTGGCTGCCGACCATCGATACGATCCGCCACCGGCTATACGTGCCGAACGCGCGAGGAAACAGCATCAATGTCTACGATACGAAGACGCTGCGCCCGGTGACCCGCAACGCGCCGGCCTGTCTTTATCCGACCTTCATCGGCCTCTCGGCTGGCGTCTGATGCGCGCGTTGTTCGCGACCGCGATCGGCGGGGACCGGCCGCTCGACAATCTCGCCGCCGGCGATCGCCCGCAACCGGAGCCGCAGGCGGGTGAGGTGCGCGTACGCGTACGCGCCGCCTCCATCAACCATCATGATTACTGGACGTTGCGCGGTGTCGTGGGCTACCCGATCACGCTGCCGCGCATCCTGGGATGCGAAGGAGCGGGCACGGTCGACGCCTATGGTCCGCAACGACCGCCGGACACGCCCGATCCCGGTGCAGAGGTCGTCTTGTATCCGCTGCGGTTCTGCGGCAATTGTCGGGCCTGCGTGGGCGACGACCCGATGCTGTGCCGTACCTTCACCATGTTGAGCGATGGACCGCTGGAGGGTTCGTTCGCCGAGTATGTCGTGCTGCCGGCGCAGCATGCTGTCCCAAAGCCGCAGCAACTTTCATGGGGCGCGGCAGGCAGCCTGGCGGTCACGTATCTGACCGCGTATCGCATGCTGTTCGTGAAGGCGAACCTGCGGCCCGGCGACAGCGTCTTGATCCATGCCGCGGCCGGCGGCGTCGGCAGCGCCGCGACCCAGCTTGCAGCTGCGGCGGGCATCAGCGTCTTCGCCTCATCCCGCTCCGAGACCAAGCTCACAACCGCCGCGCAGCTGGGCGCCACACACCTCATCCCTGCGGGCCGCGATGCCGCCAAATCTATTGCGGCACTGACCAATGGCAACGGCGTGGACGCGGTGATCGAGACGGTCGGCGAGGCGACTTGGCCGACGAGCATCCGTGCCGTCCGCCAGGGCGGCAGCATCGTGGTCGCAGGCGCCACGAGCGGCGCGGGTCCCGCCGCCGATCTCTCGCGGATCTTCTGGCGGCAGCTGCGCGTGCTGGGGTCGACGATGGGTTCGCTGCCGGAATTCGTTGCGATGCTGCGCTTCATGCTCGACAAGAAGATCGAGCCGCTCATCGCGGCCGAATTTCCGCTTGAGCAAGGACGCGAAGCATTCGAACGCTTTGCGAAAGGCGAACACGCCGGGAAGATCGTGCTGGCGGTCTAGCCCTTTAGATCTGCCATTCGTACGAGTTCCAAAAATCGCTCACAGCCGGCGCAGGCTTGAAGTTCTGCAGGTCGGTGTTGAACGCGTCGATGTTGGAACGCCACACGATCGTGTGTAGCGGCACCGCGTCATGGATGCGCCGCTGGATCTTCGCATAGTATGGATAGCGTTCGCTGCGGCGGTAGTGCCGCTGACCCTCGCGCTGCCACCTGCCGATGTCGGGATCGGCGAAAAAGGCGTAGTTCTCACCGTGCGGCGGCAACTGGTCGGGCCCGATGGTCAACGTGTTGTCGGGATCGGGCACCGTGTACTGCCACGCGAACAGCCCGATGTCGAAGCGGCCGCGCGCGAGCACGCCGTTGCCGCCATACGTCGCGAAAAGAATATCCGCGGGATAATTGCGCACGTCGAGCTCGATCCCGATCGCGCGCAGATATTGCTGCACGAGCACTTCCACTTTCGCGCGGCTCGTCACCCCCGACACGGTCGAGATGCTCAGGCGCAGCGGCTGCCCGTTGCGCTCGAGCACGCCGTCGGGTCCCGGGTGCCAGCCGGCTGCAGCGAGCAAGGCTCTCGCGCTCGCCGGTTCATGCGGATACGGCTTCACGTCCTTGTCGTAACCCCACGACACCATCGGGATGTCCGCCATGCCCTGCGGGTCGAGGCCGAAATACACGGTATCGGCGAGCTGCTTCCAGTCGATCGCATACGCCAGCGCCTGGCGTACGCGGACATCGCTGAGCGGGTAGCGGCCGCAGTTGAAGTCCAGATGCTCGAACGTCATGTTCGGCACCGCCGTGACGCGCACGCCGGGCAGTGCTTTGAGCGTGCTGTATTGCACTTCGGGCGCGTCGTAATACAGGTCGACATCGTGGCTGCGCAAGCTCGTGAGCAGCGTGTTCTGGCTCGGGATGATCTGATAGCGGATCTCCCGCAGCCTGGGCCGCCCGCGCCAGAAGCGCGGATTGGCTTCGAGCTCGAGCACGACGCCCGGCTGCCAGCGCTTCACGACGAACGGCCCGCTGCCGACGGGACGGTTGTTGAACCCGATGCGATTGAGGTCGGCGTAGTTGCGCAGCAGATGTTCGGGCAGGATGGATCCGACATTACCGTTGCGCATGAAGTTGCCGATGAACGACGCGAGCGGATGTTTGAGGTGCACGACGACGGTCTGCGGATCAGCTGCGTCAATCGAGCGTACGGCATCGTATGGGAAGCGATAGGGCAAGTTGTTCCGCGGGTTCATGATCTGCTGCCAGGTGTATTTGACGTCGGCCGACGTCAGCGGCACGCCATCGGAAAAAACCACGCCCCTGCGCAGATGATAGGTGACGGTCACGCCGTCACGGCTGACGCCGCCGTTCTCCTGGGTGGGCACGTGCACGTCGACATCCGGGATCGCGTTCGCGTGATCATCGTAGTCGATGAGTCCCGAGAAGACCATCTGGTCGACGTCGGTGACGAAAGATTGGCTGGAGAGCAGCGGGTTGAGGTTATCGAGGTCTTCGTACGAGCCGACCCGCAAGATACCATGGACCGTCCACGGATTGGCGCCTGGCGCGCCGCCGACGCGCGTCTCGATGCGCGAACAGGCGCCCAGCGCCACGGCGACGATGAGCAGCCAAGCCCAGCGCCGCGCGCTCACGGCGTGGGCACCAATCGCGTCAACCCGAAGCTTTGCGCTTCGATACGCAACGCGATGTCCGCGAACTCGCTGCCGCGCGCGGTCTCGCTCTCGATCCAGCGGCCGAGGTCGGCGTTATAGAGGTGCGCGCGGTAGCGCCGGTCTTCGTCGATCAAGCGTTTCAGTGAGAGCGGAAACGTGTAGGCGACGTTGAGCGTGCTGCCGATGCAGATGAGCCACTCGTGGCCGCGCCGGAATGCGATGACCTCCATGTCAGGGTCCAGCCGTTCGATGCATTCGCTCACATCCTCCTCGAAGACCTCGAGCTCGCCTTCGACGTGCAAGCTGCTGTTGGCGAACACGCGAAAGCGCACGTTGTCGCGGATGACGAAGTAGCTGATCTCGCGTCCGAACAGCGGTAGGCGCCGCACGCCTAGCCAGCGCCAGCCGGAGGGCATGAGCGGAGCGACTTTGACGCTGTGCGGATCCACGTGCGTGAGGCCGCAGGCGCCTTCGACCGCGGCCCACAGATAGCGCGGCGGCTCCCAGGGCGACAGGCGCAGTCCGCGATTGACCAGCGACTCGCCGTCGAACCATTCGGAGAACTGGCCCGGCACGGTGTTGTAGATCTTCGGGTCGCGCAAATATTGCGCGTAGCCTTGTTTGAGGTTGTGCGCCATCGCGTCGGGATAGATCTTCGCGGCCGCGAACGCATACCAAAAGGATAGCCCAGGCCACACCCCGCCGATGAGCCCGACGTCGCGATAGGGTGTGTAATCCGGGGAAAGCCGCGACACCGTCCGCAGTCCTGCCTCAGTCTGGAAATCCGGGGTGTTGAGACGGCTGATGATGCGGTAGCCGACCGCCGCCGGCGCGACGTCGAACATGACCGGGAAGACCTCGTCACCGGTGACGTCGGCGTGCGGTTTCCCCGTGCGGTCGATGTTGAGCAAGTACATGCCGTTTTTCGGGTTTAGGAGATGCTTGTTGATGGCATCGCGCAACGCCCGGGCCGAGGAAGCGTACTGCAGCGCAAGCGCTTCAAGCTCGTCACGTTGCCCGCTGTTGTGCTGCGCGAGCGCGCGGGCGAGCTGTGCCATGGTGAACAGCGCGGCATAGCACTCGGAGTTGACCTCGGTGACGGCGCCGCTGATGCTGAAATGCGGGATGATGTTGCGCCAGCCGCAGATGCCGTGCACTTCTTCGCCCGCCGCGTCGCAGAAGATCAGTCCGCGCTCGTCGCGTTGCGCCAAGACATATTCGGTGGCGCGGCTGATGACCGGCCAGATGTCGGTCAGGAACTCAGCGTCGCCGCTCATGCGATAGTGGTGCGCGCAGGCCAGGATGAACAGCGGCGTGTCGTCATTGATGTTGAGACCGAAATCTTCGCGCTCTCCAGTGATCGCGTTGTAGAACTCAGGCATCTTGCCCGAGTCGTATTGCGTCTGGCCGAAACGCTTCAGCATGTCGCGTGCGACGTCGGGCAATACGTAATCGCAACCGATGGTGAACCAGGCGACATCGCGGCCCACGACCGCGCTCGACGCGCCCGGATTATTCGTGAAGGCGATGCCTTGCGGGTAGCTTGCGAGCACCCGCAGCATGTTAGCCTTGGCCCAATAGACGCCGTCGTTGATTATCTTCTCCGGCGTGAGCACTTGGGCGACGTCGAGCACGCCTTTCACGTAACGATTGGTCTTGACGAGCGCCGCCACAGGATCGTGCGCGGCTGCGAAGATACGGCGTGCTTCGGCTTCGCCGCGCTCGCAGAACACGTGGATGAAGGCCAGACGCTGCGCTCGGCCAGGCTTGACGCTCAGGACGCTCGCCAGCGCCGCGATGATGTCGCCGCGTTCAGCGGTCTTGTTCGCGAGCGGTGGCACATTCTGCGGATCGTACGACTCGGCAGCGTGGTGCATGGTCTCGTAACCGAGCAGCTTCGCGGTGCACCCCACGATGCGCACCCAGTCAGGCTTGGATTCGTTCCAGGCGATCAAGCCGCGCACGCCGGCGTCGTGGCGCGCCTGGATGTCCTGCGGCGTGGTCCCGGCGAGCTTCGTATAGCAGTTGATCATGAGCTCGCGTGGCTCGTCGCCGCGATTTTCCACGTCGACCATGAAATAAGCCACCGCCGGATCATCCATGC
>JALYZS010000170.1 GCA_030948745.1 Vulcanimicrobiota bacterium
ACAAACTCCGGTTCGATATCTGCACGCCCGCCGCATTGCGCTCGTCGGTCGCCCAGGAACCGCGGGTGTAGCGATATTCCAGGGAAGACCCGCTGCCGACGGTGATGCTCGCCGTCCAGCGATTGCCGGTGAGCGGCGACATGCGTATGCCGTTGGCCGTCCAGTTGGCGACGCTCGTGGCCAGATAGATGATGTCGGTCGGCGGCGTGTTGGCAGGCACCGTGACGACGAACGTGAGCGTGACGTTGCGCGATTGATTAACATCGCTGAAGGGCTGGCTCGCGGTCGTGATATCGAACGCGTTGCCCGTCGCCGGATCGACGCGCAGGCGCAGGTACGTGCCTAGCGCCAGTGACGTCGTCGCGTCGGCGGCTTTGCCCACGAGTTTGTACTGTTCGCCCGTGGTCGTGATGATATAGCCTTTCGCGAACACCACCAAGCGCGACGTGATGACGCCATATTCCGCGTCGACCGCATGCACGCGTCCGTCGGCGGCGAAGTGCAAGAGCACGGGCTCGCCTGGCGTCAGCGCGCTCAGCGAAATCGCTTGCCATGCGCCACCGCTGCTGCGCTCGCGAGCTGCCACATCCGCTGCGAGCGCGAACACGGATGGACGATTCGACTGCTGGATGATCACGCTCGCGCTGCCCGCCTCGACGCTGTACGAGACGAAGATCCCGCCTTGCGCGTCGTCCGCATGCGCGCGCGGCTGCGACGGCGCGGCAGCCACGAGCAGACAGGCAAGCGTTGCGATGAGTCCGCGCCGACCGCCGAGCATCCATGCGTGCATCACATCGCAACTTGTCCACACCTGGTGCAATCCCTCGAACCCGCATCAGGAAAGGGCCGAACCGCGGAACGGCGAACGCGCAAAGCCGTGGATGTCCTAGCGCCAGCGCCCCACGCCGACGAACCGCTCAACACCCCTTTCGAGCCCAGCAACGTCCATGTCGCGCGCCGGCTTGCGCCGTATGGAGCGATCACGCTCGGCGCCGGTTTGAGCGCAGGCGTCTTCATCTGGTACGTGTTCGCGACCCACAGCCACCCGGCGCCGCGCGCATCGGACCTCGCGCTCATCGTGTTCCTGCTCGCCGGCGGCGTCGTGGCCGTCTCGTCGTGGTATTGGTACTCGCACTGGATCAGCCGGCACTATGGGATTGATCCGACCGACATGCTGCACGCCGACGCGTGGAGCTTTTTCCCGTTGTTCGGCTTGTGGTTGTTCTTGTTCGAGAACCTGCCCTCGCTGACATCGGCCGCTGCGCTGTGCGGCGTCCTGCTGCTCATCGTCGTCGCGGCGAAAGTCGCCACCGTCGCGCGCTATATCCCCATGGTGCGCCACGTGTCGACGGTCTTCATCGCGACGCGCATTCCGCTCATCATCATCGCACCGCTGGCGGCGGTGCTCATCGGGCAACGCCAGGGCCAGCATTGGAGCGCCTCTCGCGGACTGCTGCTTGACGTGTGGGGGCGCTGGGACGCACAACACTACCTCACGATCGCAAGCGCCGGTTATCAAGGCAGAGAGATGGCGTTCTTTCCTTTATATCCCTACCTCGTCCACGTCTTCGGAGGTCTCATCGGCGATCACCTCACGGCCGCGCTCATCATCTCCAACCTGGCTTTTCTTGTCGCCCTCGGATATTTCTACGCACTCCTGAAGCTCGAGTTCGGCGACGAGAGCGTCGCGTTCCACGCGATCTTTTACATCGCGATCTTTCCGACCGCGATCTTCTTCTCGGCGGTCTATACGGAGTCGCTGTTCCTCGCCTTGACGGTCGCATCCGTGTACTACGCGCGCCATGGCAACTACGTCACGAGCGGTATCTTTGGCGCGCTTGCCTCTATGACGCGCGTCGAGGGGATGCTGACCGCGATCCCGCTCGCCTATGAGGCGTGGCACGGCTGGAAGGAGCGCGGCGGCACGGCGCTGACGCGCGGGGCGATCGGCGTGGCCCTCGTCCCCGTCGGCCTGCTCGCATATATGGGCTACCTGTACGCACTCGTCGGCGATCCGCTGTTCTTCTTGAAGATCCAGGACAACTGGAACCGCCATCTCGCGCCGCCCTGGGTCTCCATCGTCAACACCGTCAAAGAGATCCGCATGCATCCCGTGGCCTCCGGCGGTACGGTGAACCATTTCATAGAACTCACCTTCACGTTGGCGTTCATCGCGCTGGTCGTCATCGCGTTCAAAAAACTGCGCATGTCGTATGCGTTGTACTTCGCGGCGTCGCTGCTCATGCCGATGTCGACCGCCAGCCTCATGAGCATGCCGCGTTTCGTGCTCGTCATGTTCCCGGCGTTCATGCTCATGGCGCTGTGGGGCCGCAACCCGGTGGTCAACTCCGCCATCGTGTCGCTGTCGTTGCCGCTGCTCGGTTTGTTTACGGTGCTGTTCGCCGATTGGTATTGGCTGGCGTGAGCGAGCGCAAGAAGCTCGTCTTGCGCCGCGGCGTGCGGCAGTTCCTCAAGTTCGGCGTGGTCGGCGCTTCCGGCACGCTCGTCAACCTGGCGCTCTACCACCTGCTCCTCTACGTGGGCACGGTCCTGTGGCTCGCCTATGCGGTCGGCTTCATCTTGGGCGGCGTGAACAACTACTGGTGGAACCGTCACTGGACGTTCCGTTCGCAAGGCCATCCCTGGAAAGAGCTGGGGCAGTTCATCACCGTCTCCGCCATCGCGCTCGGACTGTCAGAGGTCGTGCTCATCGTCGCCGAGCGTCACATCCCGGCGGGCATACCATTGCGCAATTCAGCCATCTGGCTGCTCGCCACCGTGTGCGGCATGGGCTGGAACTTCTTCGGGAATAAGTTTTGGACGTTCCGACACACGCATCAGCCGGCGATCGATCAGCGCACCTGAGCCAGCGCCGCTCACGCTGGTTCGCGCTCGCGGCGATCCTCGTGCTGGCCGCGGCGTTGCGCTTGTACGGACTGCACAACCCGATCTTGGATCATCCCGGTTGGCGACAAGGTGACGAAGCCGCCATCGCGCGCAATTTCGCACAGCTGCAGAACGACATCTTCTCACCGCAGGTCGACTACGACGGCCCGCCGCCGAACTACGTCGAGCTCGAGCTGCAGATCGTGCCCTACCTCGCGGCCCAAGCCTACCGCGCGTTCGGCGTGCACGAGGTCATCGCGCGATTGCTCGTCATCGTTTTCAGCTTGGCAACGCTCCCGCTCGTCTATCTGCTCGGCAAGCAGATGTACTGCGCGCGCGCCGGTCTCATCGCGGCGCTGCTTTTCGCGATCGCTCCTGGAGCCGTGTACTACGGCCGCGCGATCTTGCCCGAAAGCGACATGCTGTTCTTCGGCTGCGCCGCGCTGCTTTTGTGGTGGCGTTGGCTGACCCGTTGGCGCCCGCTCGATCTGGCCGGCGCCGTGCTGGGCGCGTCGCTCGCCTGGCTCGCCAAGCCGCCGGCGCTGCTGTTGCTCATCCCCATGGCGGTGCTCGCGCTCGTGCGGGCGCGCGAGGGGCCACCACGCAATCGCTGGCTGAGCGCCTCGCTCGTCCTGTCGCTGTTACCGCTGTGGCTGTATCTTGGGCATGCGCACGCGATCGCCGAATGGCACTGGGCCTCGGGCATCACGTCGAAGCACGTGCTCCCGACGTTGCTGCGCGAGCTCAGCTCGCCCGCGAGCATCCTCACCGGCCTGCAGAGCGCGCTCGCCCTGCTCAAGATGCTCGACAGCACGGTGCTGGGGCCGTTTCTGTTCGGCGCGCTCGTGCTGGCTATGTTCGCGCAGCCCGCCGGCAGACCCGATGGCGGCCGGTCATGGTTTTTCGCGGCTTGGTTCCTCGCGCTTGCCGCGTATACGTTCGCGGTCGTCAACGTCGAACGAGTCGACTATTACCTCATCTGGTTCATCCCATTCGCCGTGCTCTATGCGGGCGGCGCGATCGACAATGTGCTCAGCCTGGTCGGGCCGGCTGGTACCGGGGGTTGGCGTGCGATCAGCGCGGGCCTCGCGGCGCTTTTCGTCGTCACCTACGTCAGCATGCTGGAGATCCATCCGTACTACACCTGGAGCCGTCCGGTGTATGCCGCGGCCGGCGAACTGCGCATGACGCTCGAGCCGGACACGCTCATCGTCATGGCGCACTACGATCCCTCGGTCCTGTACAGCATCGGGCACCGCGGTTGGGAGGAAGACGCGCTGCTCTGGAACGTGCATGACATGACCAGCGCAGTCGCAAAAGGCGCGCGCTACCTTGTCGCGATCGAAGTGCCGCGCTTCAAAGCCAACAAACAGCTCTACCGTTTCATGCAGCGTTATCGCAGAGTGCCGGTGCGCTCGGGCTGGCAGGTCTACGAC
>JALYZS010000036.1 GCA_030948745.1 Vulcanimicrobiota bacterium
ATCCAGATCGAACACAATGCCTTGCGTGCGAAGTCCCTGAGAGCGCGCGAACAGCGTTTGGCGGAGGCGCCGTAGGTCGCGCAGGTCGCCTACCCGGATGCCGATGCGGGCGGCGCGATCTTTATAGGCGGGTCCGATGCCGTTGCCGGTGGTGCCCAACGCGTCGTGACCGCGCTCGCGTTCGGCGGATTTGTCCAAATCGATGTGATACGGCATGATCAGATGTGCGAGATCAGAGATCCACAGGCGCGAGATATCAACGCCGCCATACTCGAGCGTGTCGAGTTCGGCGGTGAGCCCAGCCGGCGAAACCACGGTGCCCGGACCAATGATGCAGTGCTCTACCCCCGCCACGATTCCGCTTGGTACCATGCGTAGCTTGTAGGTCTTGTCGCCGACCCGCACGGTGTGGCCCGCGTTTGCCCCACCACCAAAGCGGGCAACGACTTCCGCATCACTGGAGAGAAAATCAACGATGCGGCCCTTGCCTTCATCCCCCCATTGGGTGCCGAGGACAACCGTTACGGGCATGCCATATTACTTTCGCAGGGAATAGAACATTGATGCAGTGGTGGCGTGGCCATTGCCGCCGTTCCGCCCGGGTGGCATCGGTGACGTCATCCCCATCACCCGGTTCAGCACGAGTTCCGCGAACAACGAGCAAGCCCAGCCGAAGTTCGAGCGCGTGAACTTGGTCGGATCGTCAGGGTTGAACGACTCATGGAGAAGGTGATCGCCGACGTCGGACGCATGCAATTGTGCCAACACGTCTTGCAGCTCTTTGGGGTCTTGCGTAGTCAGACCTTGCATGACGAGTGCGAGCGGCCAGACGTAACCCCGTGGCGTGTGCGGGCTGCCGACGCCGTGCGCAAACTTGCCACTAAAAAAGTACGGATTATCGGGCGACAGCACGAAGCGGCGCGTGTTTTCATAGATCGCCGGATCGGCCGGGTAGCCGAGGTACGGGATCGACAACAAGCTTGGAATGTTGGCATCGTCCATGAGATTGATGTGGCCGAGACCGTCGACTTCGTACGCATACATGTAGCCCCACTTTGGATTGTAGACGATTCCGAAATTGTTGATCCCCGTAATAACACCATCGCGCATCGCGATCGCTTGGGCCGCCATCGGACCATCATGCCACACGCTCGTCTCAAGGTCCGCGAGCTCCGAGAGGGCTACAACGGCGAACATCTCTTCGGGAATGTTGTAGCCGTATTGAGCGCGGTCGTCGCTGGGCCGGAAGCCGGTCCAAATCATGCCTGTGTAACTGACCGGTTCGCCGGCGCCATTGTTGCTCAATTCGTGATGGCGATATTGCGAAAATGCGTGGTCCCGCTCGAGTTGCATGAGAGCAAGCGCTCTTTCGTACGCGCTTTTCGTTTCGGGCGTGAACACCGTCGTGTCACCGGTCTGTTTCCAGTAGTTCCAGGCGAGCACGATGGGATACGACAGTGAATCGAGTTCGAATTTTTCTTCCGTTACCTGGTAATCCCGGTTGAATGCATTGGCATAGGGATCCACGAGAATGTTTTTCTCGGAGCGCGTGATCACACCGCGCAGCATGTCGCGAACGGCGGGATCGTTGGCAAAGAACACATAGGGCCGGACTTGTGCGCTCGCATCGCGCAGCCACATCGCACCGATGTCGCCGGTGATGACGTAGGTCGTCTTATCTGGTGTGAAGCTCACGTCGTAGCGGATCGTGGAAAGCAGGCACTGAGAGTACAACTGGCCGGTATCGATGGATCCGCCGTGAAAATCAGCAGCTGCCTTGGAAAGCGCGTCCAGTTCGGCGGCTGCGGAACTGCCCGGCCGCCCACATAACAAAAGCGCGGCAATAAGGAAAATAGCGCCGGGTATTACTCGCACAATGCGCGCCGCCTTGAAACTCACGTCGATTGACCGCCTCTCCTTGTGTCTCTATATGAAAGAGGCGATTCTTGCTCCAGTTGTTACTCACAAACGTGTGTTCGCTCCTGCGACGCGTATGTTCGCAGCTTTCTCTAAAGGAAGAGTGACGCTGACCAACCCACCGCTGCCGTTGCTGCCGCCGAGCTTCAGCCGGCCGCCGTGAGCTTTCACGAGCACATCCGCAATCGCAAGGCCAAGCCCGGTCTTGCCGTTGCTGCCGGCGCTGAACGGTGTCGCGCCAGCCGATCGCGCTTCGCTTGAAAATCCGGGTCCTCCATCGCGAACCTCAATCAAAGCCAGTGCTCCGTTGCGGCTCACGCGGACTCCAATGCGCGCACCCGGCGGCGTGTGACGCAGCGCGTTATCCAAGAGGTTGATCAGGATCTGCAAAACGCGGTCGCGGTCTACCCGTGCTATAGCATCGCCCGATATGGTCAACCGAACCTTCTTGTCGCGCGCGCGATCCGCCAGGGACTTCAACGCGGCGTCGGCGATGGGCCGCAACGCACAACGTGCCAAGCGAAGATGCAAGCCGCCCGCGCTCCACGCGCCGACGTCGATGAGCCCTTCGGTGAGCCGGTGCAAACGTCGCGCTTCCTCAGCGATGATGGCAAGCCAGTGCGCGCGTTGCGTCAACGTGGTCGTGCCTGACTGCAACCGTTCCGTATATCCGATGATCGACGTCAGCGGCGTGCGCAGCTCGTGCGTCACCGCCGAAAGCACCAAAGCGCGGCGCTCCTCAACGCGGCCGACGAGGGCGGCGCCGCGGATCGCGTGGCGCAATGCCTCCCGTACATCGCTGTCGGCCGCGCTTGCGGGTTCGAAGACGTTCCAGCCGCAGCGCACCGCTACACGCGGCCCGGCAGCGTTGCCGGCCACCAGAGCGTGGAGCGCGGTTTGCACGTTCTGACGCAAGCGCTCGGCAGCCAATCCGAGGTCGGCATCAATGGTCCCCGCATCTTTGGCGCGGATGTCGCGGCCGATCAGCACGGCGATGAACCATTGCCCCCCACGACCGGCAGCGACGAGATCGTTCTGACGTAGAATTGATCCGACCGCCGCTTTCAGCGCCGCCGCCGTCGCTTGTTTGCACGCAGCGCGAAATTTTCGCACTCCCGCGCTCGTGCGCCGTGAATCAAGGTTGCAAAATTCGACATACAGCAGAGGGATCGCCGAACCGGCGCGGGTACGCTGTAGCTGGCGTGCCACCGAACTCAGCTCCGGAATGCGTGATGCGAGCGTGCGCCGCTCTGACGCGCTCATGCCGGCGCGGGTGCGGTGAACTTATATCCGAGTCCGTGGACGGTGTGAAGGTACTGAGGGCTATCGGCAGGATCGCCCAGGGCTCGCCGGATTCTGCGGACGTGCACGTCCACCGTTCGCGGATCGCCTTCGAAGTCGAATCCCCAAACCGCCTCTATCAACTGGTCGCGCGTGAAGACGTGACCCTCATTGCGTGCGAACAGCCACAGCAGATCGAACTCGCGTGGCTTGAGCCGGACGATGATGCCCGCGGCGGTTACCTCGCGGCGGTCTGAGTCGACGCAGATAGCCCCAACAGTGCGGCGTTGCGCCGCGGGTGGCATCGCGACTCCACTGCGACGCATGATCGCGCGCACGCGCGCTGAAAATTCGCGCGGGGAAAATGGTTTGGAGATGTAGTCATCTGCACCGAGCTCCAAGCCGACCACTCGATCGACTTCGCTCGACCGCGCGGACACGACGATCACGGGCGCCGACGTTTCTTTGCGCAGCGCGCGGCAAACTTCAAAACCATCGAGCCCAGGCAAGCCAATGTCCAAAATCACGATGTCCGGATCGTGCT
>JALYZS010000205.1 GCA_030948745.1 Vulcanimicrobiota bacterium
CGACGCCGCCCGCGTGCGAGATAGGCATCAAGGCCCAGCACGATGCCGGTCGGTAACACCAGGCTGACGAAGCTCAACGCGATGGCCGCCCAATCCAAGCTGCCGAAGGACGTGGGATCGCTCACACCGCCCTTCATCAGCCAGTAGTTGAGCGGCAAAAAGACGCCCACCAGGCCGCCCAGGCGCGTCAGCAAACCAAGCAAGAGCGAAACCCCGGTCAGCGTTTCGCCCCACGCCACCAAGTGTCCGAAGAGCGCGGCGTTCGGCAGCACGACGTGCACGAGGAAATCGTGGTACGCGCCGCTGGTGCCGGCGCTCGCCTCGCGGACCATGTTCGCCATCATGCCGTCGGGTTGTGCGAAATTCGGATTGAGGATCTTGGGAACGCCGTGCAGCAGCCAAAAGATTCCGCTGTAGATGCGGAACGCGGCGAGCCACGTCGCATAGGTCTGTGGTAACGGCAGCATGGCGTTTCCTTTCCAGGAAAAGGGCGTGTGCACTTTACGCTCGTTCGGCGCGCGGCCCTGTCGGCGCGCGCGCAGGCAGGCGCGTTGGGACGAACGAATCACGCCAATGTGGACGTCTTCGACATCACCGCCATCGGCGGCGGCCCGACCGGCTTGTTCGCGTTGTTCTACGCGGGCATGCGGGGCGCGCGCGCCAAGGTGATCGACGCGCTGCCCGAGTTCGGGGGCCAGCTCTACGCGCTGTATCCGGAGAAGTATGTCTACGACATGCCGGGTTTCCCGACCATCATCGCGCAGGACCTGGTGAAAGCGTGCGTCGAGCAGGCGATGCAATGGCCGCACGCCGTGTGTCTGGACGAGCGCGTCAGCAACATCGAAAGGCTTCCCGACGACACGCTGAAGCTCAGCACGGATAAGGGCGACCATTTCAGCAAGACGATCATCTTATGCTCGGGCATCGGCGCGATCAAGCCGCGCAAGCTGCCCGCGCCGGGCTCCGAGGCGTTCGAGGAGCGCGGCCTGCACTACTACGCCCGCAGCTTCGACGCTTTCCGCGACAAACGCGTCGTCATCGTCGGCGGCGGCGACTCGGCGGTCGATTACGCGCTGGCGCTTGAGCCGCGTGCCCGCAAGGTGATCATCGTGCACCGCTCCCAGTTCCGCGCACACCCGCACACGGTCGAGCTGCTGCGCAAATCCACGGTCGAGATCCGGCAGCCGGATTTCGAAGTCAAAGCGCTGCACGGCGACGGACAGCTGGCCGCCGTGACCTTTGCGAACGGGAAGACAAACGAGCAGCACAAGGTCGAGTGCGATGCGCTGCTGTGCGCGCTGGGCTTTGTCTCAGACCTGAGCGAGCTCGCTGGTTGGGGCATCAAGACCGAGGGTCACGGCGTCAGCGTGGATCCAATCACGATGGAGACGAGCGTTCCAGGCATCTACGCGGCCGGCGACATCATCAGCCACGCCGGAAAACTCAAGCTCATCGCGTGCGGCACATCTGAGGCCGCGATCGCGGTCAACCAAGCCATGGTGCGCATCAATCCCAAGAACAAAGTGCAGCCGGTGCACTCCAGCAACCTGACCCTGCCGATCTCCGCGAAGTTCGGCGCGACGCCGTAATGCGCGCCCGCGTGGCGGCCTAGATCTGCCACTCTTGCACGTTCCAAAAATCTGAGTAGATAGGCTCTGCTTTGAACCCGTGCAGGTCGGTGTTGAGCGCGTAGATGCGCTGCTCCCACACGAGCGGCACGTACGGCAATTCAGTGTTCAGGCGGCGCTGGATCTGCGCGTAGAGGCGTGCTCGTTTCGCTTGGTCGTAGCTCGCCAGCGCCTCTTCCGACCAGCGGTCGATGAGCGCGTCCGAGAAAAATGCGTCGTTGAAGCCGCGCGGCGAGATCTCTTTCGTGGCGATGATGTGCGTGCGGTCGGGTTCGGTGTCGGCGCCCCAGTCGTCGATCAACGTGTCGAACCTGCCGGAGAAGGCGAGGCCCGGATTGCCGTAGATGATGTTGCGCGGGACTTGCCGGATCGTGACGTCGACGCCCAGCTCGCGCCAGGCGCGTTGGATCTCTTGGCCGAGCGTGCTCAAGGAATTCAATTCCGGCTGGTTCAGCAGGCCGAAGGCCAGCGTGCGTCCCTGCTTGTGCCATGTATTCTCCGCGCCCAGCGTCCAGCCCGCGCTTTGCAGCAGCGCCTTGGCGGCCGCGGGATCGTAACGCGGCGCAGCATTGTCCTTGTCATACGCCCAGTCATACGGCGGGATGAGGCTGTCCGCAGCGATGGCTGTGTTGTTGTAGGCGGTCGCGACGATGCGGCGCCGGTCAAGCGCAAACGCGAGCGCCTGACGTACGCGCGGGTCGGTGAATGGCTCGCGCCGCACGTTGAAGGTCAGGAAACGTTCCAGATACGTGGGGACGAGGAATGCGTGCACCCCGTCGAGATGTTGCAGTCCCGAATACTGCGTCGGCGTGAGGTCGGTCGCAACATCGAGCTCGTGGCTCGCGACCATCGAGCGCGTGGTGTTCGGATTGGCGACGATGAGGATATGCACCGAACGGATCTTCGGCGCGCCTGCGAAGTAGTGCGGATTGGCTTGTAAGACGATGAGCGTGCCATGGTCCCAGCGGTCGAAGCGCATGGGACCCGTGCCCACGGGATGTTGGCTGAAGGGGTCGCGATTGATGTCGCTGCTGCGCTCGAGGATGTGGCGAGGGACGACGAAACCGCCGTTGCCGCGCTCGAAGAACTGATACAGCGCGGAAGCGAATGGCGCACGCAGATGCAGCACGACGGTGTGGGGATCGGGGGTGGTCAGCGCGGCGATGCGCGCGTAGGTCTGCTGGTAGTAGCCGTTGACCTTGGGGTTGACGTATAGGCGGTACGTGAAGGCGACGTCATCCGACCGCAGTGGCTGCCCGTCGTGCCATACGACGTTGTCGCGAAGGTGGTACGTGATGGTCTTGCCATCGCTGCTGATGCCGCCATTCGCGAGGCTCGGGACCTCCGTCGCCAGGTCCGGCACGAGTTTGGCATGGTCATCGTACTGCACCAAGCCGTCGAAGATGGCGCTTTCAACATAGCCCTCTTGGATGAGCCCGCTGATGACGGGATTGAGTGTGTTAGGCTCGGCTTTGAGCGCGACGCGCACGACGCCGTGGATCGTGGCTGCGTTGCCCGGGGCGCCGCCGGTTGATGTCGTGACCTTTGAGCAGCCGTCCGCGAGCAGCATGCTCAAGCATAGCAGCGTCAGGATATGCAGGTGCCGGCCCAGTCTGAAGACCATGTGAACGGGTTCCAATTTTATATCCCTCCGTCCCGCCGGAACGGCGTCCGCAATAGCGAAATCAGCGGCGATGAAAAACGCCGCCTTCCCCATCATTATCGCGCTCTCGTGCTTGGCGCTCGCACCGCCGGCCGCGGCGCAGCCGTTGCAAGCGTCGGCGGTCGTGCTGCGCCTCGCGCAACAGAACAGCGGGCTGCAGAGCTATACGGCGCGCGTCCTGTTCGACGTTGATCTGCACGCTTTCCTCACCATCCACCCGACGCTGAACGCGACCTATTACTTCAAACGCCCGGACAAGGCGGAACTCGACTTCGACACGATTCCTGTGTTCGCGGAGCAGTTCGAGCATCTGTACGCTGCGCTCGCGTCTCCCGACCGCTGGCCGGCGATCTACGACATCCGCTTCACGCGCAAGCCGGCCACGAGCGCGCCTTACGAGCTGACGTTGACCCCAAAAAAGACCGGCAACGTCGACCGCGTGCTCGTGAGCGTCGACGCAGCGTCGTTCGGCGTGACCCGCATGGAGTGGCGCTATAAGAACGGCAGCTGGATCATCATGCAGCAGACCAACGCCAAAGTCGGCAGCTACCTGCTGCCGCAGGGGCAGATCGGTGATTTCAAACTGCCTTCATACAAAGCGCACGTCGTCGCAACCTACAGCGGGTACCGCCTGAACGTGCCCATTCCCGATTCGATCTTCAAACACTGACCCGCGCGGTCAGATGGTGGGCCCGGGAGTGGGGATCGTCGCAGGTGTCGCGGCTGAACCGCGCAGCAGATCGTAGAACCGGACGAGCACGAGCGCGGAGTACGCGGCGATGAGACCGCCCACGACGAACCACACGATCACGGTGAGGAATGGGATCGCGTGGAAGAGATTGCGGACGATCGCGCCGATGATGTTCACGACCACAATGCCGAGAAACGCCATGGCGCTGGGTCCGAAATTCGCGCGTACCAGGTTCCACGATTCCCGCATAGCCTCGACGGCACCGCGGTCGCCGACAACGACGGCCGGCAGTGTGTACATGAAGAAGAACCCTAAGACGATCGCGAGCGGGACGCCGATGAGGATGAACATCAACGGTATGCAGATCAGCGCGATGACGCACCCGATGAGGAACAACACGAGCAATGTCGGCAGCTTCGAAAGCCCCTTCGAGACGCCGGCACCCAAGTCCGGACCGCCGCCGTGCCACACGTGCTCCGCGGCCGCGACGACGATCGCATTGGCCAGCAGGCTGAGCAGAACGATCACGA
>JALYZS010000206.1 GCA_030948745.1 Vulcanimicrobiota bacterium
ACGTACACGCTCAACCCGGACACCGTCTTGCGGTTGAGCGCCGGCCGCTACTCGCAGCAGCCCCAGAACTACGAGATCCAGTACAACAGCTTCGAAGAAAATCTGGCGGCGCAGCTCGTCGGCTTCCTGCCGTTCGGCTTCAACACGCCGCGCCATGACGCCAAGGCGCAATTCTCCAACAATTACGATGCGTCGATCGAGCATCACTTCGCCGGGAGCGACCTCTCCTTCAAGCTCACGCCGTACTACCGCTGGGCCACGCAACAGATCATCGCCGGCAACGTCCCGACGGTTGCCCTGTCGCCGTATTTCAACGCCGGTACGCAGCGCACAAGCGGTATCGAGTTCGCGCTGAGCAAAGGCGATTTCAATCGCAACGGGCTCTCGGGAATATTCGCCTACACATACACGAGCTCAAAAGAATACTGGGCCAACTACGACCGCTCGACGATCAACGCGGTCGATCCATACAACCAAGACATCCAGAACTTCAACCTGCTCACGCGAGCGGGCGGCGGAGCTCCCTGCTACGCCAATAGCGCTGACAACACGCCCGACCCGTCCTGTGGGGCGACGTCTATCCTCAACCCGTACTACAACACGACCCCGCAACCGCTGCTGGACAAATTCGGATGGTACGATACCGGTCTCGACGTGCCGTACGTCTCACCGAATGTTTTCTCTCTCGTTGCGAGCTACCGCAGAAATAAGTTCGCGATAACGCCCGCCCTGATGTTAAATGAAGGGGCAAGCTACGGCACACCGGCGGACGTACTCGGCATCGATCCGCGTGTATGCACCGCGAACAATTCCGCAATCCCCTCCAGCGGTGGCAATCCGCTGCAGGCTGACTATACCTCGTGTGGCTTTGCGCCATCCAGCTCGGGCAGCTCGCTCGGTAAG
This sequence comes from Vulcanimicrobiota bacterium, assembly GCA_030948745.1. Lineage (GTDB taxonomy): Bacteria > Vulcanimicrobiota > Vulcanimicrobiia > Eremiobacterales > Eremiobacteraceae > JALYZS01. The sequence goes on from JALYZS010000206.1 coordinate 904, forward strand.
CTGTTCATCCCAAACCCTTCGACGGGTACCTTCGACACCTTCGGGCAGTTCCGCCAACCCTGGCAGTTTAATATGGGGCTGCAGATGAGCTATGACATCTCCCCGAAAGTAAGCGCGAACTTCACCGTTGCGAACTTGGTCAACAGCTGCTTCGGCGGCACAAGCGCATCATGGACGAAGCAATATCCGCCGAACCGCGTGGTCTGCGGTTATGCGACAAACACGTTCTACATCAGCAACTTCTACAATGGTGCAAGCCCTAACGACACGGTCGCCAACGGCGTTCCGCTTAACTCGTACTTCGCCCAGCCGTTTGTACCGGCATACGGTGACGCAAGCTCGTTCAACTTGCCAAATCCGATCCAGATGTATTTCCAAGTACACATCAAGATCTAGATGAGAGCGGGCGGTCGCAAGGCCGCCCCAGCCCAAGCAGCAGTGCACCCCTCATGAAAAAGAACGATCACCCGATCGGCCCGGTCCGCGTTGCGTGGGTCTGCCTCCTCGCGCTCGCGCTGTCGGCCTGCAGCAGAGTCGGTATGCAGACATCGGGTGGTGGCTCACAATGGACCGTGCCTGGCGTCGTGCGCGTCGGCTTCTACGAGGATCTCGACAATCTCAACCCCACGCTCTCGCTGCAAAGCTTCGTCATCCCGGTGCAAAATCTCATCTTCAACGGTCTTGTGCGCTACAACGACCGCTATGAGGTGGAGGGCGACGCTGCGCAAGCGGTGCCGACCCTGGCCAACGGCGGCATCAGCAAGGATGGGCTTACCATCACCTATCACCTGCGCAAGGGCATCCGGTTTTCCGACGGCGTTCCGCTCACCTCAGCAGACGTGAAATTCACGTGGCAGCAGGCGATGAACCCGCGCAACAACACGCCCAACCGAGTGCCTTCGGACAAAGTCGCCTCGATGGACACGCCGGATCCGCTCACGGTTGTCGTGCACCTCAAGCAACCGTACGCGCCGTTCATCGGCACCTTTTTGCAGATCCACGGCTCGCCCAACGGCGCGATCTTACCAAAGCACCTGCTCGATAAGTACCAAGATCTCAATCAGGTCCCATTCAACTCCCACCCCGTCGGCAGCGGACCGTTCACGTTGCGTACCTGGGAGCCAGGCAATCAACTCCTCTTCGACCCCAACCCGGGCTACTGGGAAGGTAAGCCCAAGCTCAAAGAGATCCAGATCCGGATCATCCCCAACCAGAACACGCTGCTGACCGCATTGCGAACCCACGAGATCGACTTCTACTACGACGTGCCGGAGCCACAGTACAGTCAAGTCAATGCCATCGCGGGGGTGCGTATCAGCAAGCAGTCCAGCTTTTCGATCGAGCACATCAAGTTCAATTGCCGAAGTCCGCTCTTGCGCGACGTCAACGTGCGACGAGCGGTCGCCTACGGAATCGATTGGGCGCGGCTCGCGAACGATGTCTATTTGGGTCTAGGCACGCCGGCGATGGCCGACATATCGCCGCGCTCATGGGCGTACAACCCCAGCGTCACGCCATACCCCCACAACCCCGCGAAAGCTCGGCAGATCCTCACGCAGGCGGGTTGGCGTCAATCGTCGAGCGGCGTGTTCGAAAAAAATGGCGTGCCCTTGAAGATCAGCATGATGACCGTTGTGGGCGTGAGCGCGCGGCTCAAGGCGGAACAGCTCATCCAGCAAGAACTGAAGGCCGCGGGGATGGACGTCGAGATCCACAACTATCCGGCTAACCTGGTCTTCGCAACTAACGGCATGCTCATGACTGGACGCTATGATCTCGCGCTCGTCACGATGGATTTGTCCCCCGACCCCGACAACAGCATCAACTTGAGCCCTGATCAGTTGCCGCCCGTCGGACAGAACCGCTCGTTCTTTGTGGATGCCGACGTCGGCAGATGGGAGCAGGCGGCGCAGCAAACGTATGACCTGGGCGTGCGTAAGAAATACTATTGGCTCGTACAACAGCGCGTCCACGATGAACTGCCCATCCACGGCATCGTGTGGCGCCCCACCATCGAAGCTGTGAACGCGCAGCTGCGCAACTTCAAGCCCGGGTCCGGCAGCGACTTCTGGAATGCGTATCAGTGGTCGATCTAAACCGCAAGAGCGCGAGCGATCAGCGCGCTCCTATTTCTTTTTAGCCGCTTTCTTCGCGTTTTCGACGCCCCGAAAACGAACAATGCTTTTCACGAGGGCGACTGGGATCGGCTTATCCAATGGAAACTGTACTGCACCCCTGGTGAGTTTATAGGGCGATAGTTGCTTTTGAAAGGCTCGGATGCCGGAGGACGTCGGATAAAACCCGATGTGGTTCTTGAACGCTCCGAAATATACAAGAGTACCGTTCAACCTGAAGGCAGGGATGCCGTAGCTGATCGCCTCGCGTGCTTGTGGAGCAGCGCTGTGTATCGCCTGTCGCAACTGTTCCAGACGGCGCTGGACATCGGCAGGGAGCGGCTCGATGTACTGGTCAATCGTTTCGAACGAGCGCTTCGGTCTCAAAGGTGAATCGACCCGATAGCGCCACCAAATGGATCCGTAAACCACATGTGCTGATCACCCGGCGGTCCTGGCGCGATCACAAACGGGCGGGTCATCGGAGCTGCTGAGAACTCGGTGATCGCGCCAGCCGCGCTGATGCGGCCGATGTGCCCCACCTCGGTGAACCACACTTCGCCATCAGCGCCTGCTGCGATACCTTCCGGGAAGCGGTTGGCGCTCGGCAACAGGAACTCGGTGATCACGCCTTGCGGGGTGATACGTCCGATCTTGTCGCCCACCGTTTCGGTGAACCACAGATTGCCGTCTGGCCCGGACGTGATCGCGTATGGCGAACTATGCGCCGTCGGGATGGAGAAAAAGTTCATCTTGCCGCTGCGATCGCTTCGTCCGATCACATTATTCCTGTTATCGAGGAACCACAGGTAACCGTCGTGCCCGCTCGCAATGCCGAAAAGTAGAGCCCCCGGTGTCGGATCGGGGAAGTTGCATACGTTGCCGCTCGTTGTCATGCGGCTGAGTACTGCGGTGTTGAAGTTTATTCGATCACCTGCGAACCAGAGGCTTCCATCCGGTCCACGCGTGATGAAGAAGGGCGTTCCGCTGCGGCTCGTGGGAAACTCGGTGAGCGAGCCGCCGACGGTCATCCGACCGATGCTCTGATGCGTGTTCTCGGTGAACCAGAGGGCGCCGTCCGGTCCCGACACGATGACATTGGGAGACGAAAACGCATGTGGTAAAAGGCTCTCGGTCACGACGCCCGCGGTCGTCATGCGGCCGATGGCATTCGCGCTTGGATTAGGAATGGTAAACCAGAGGGCGCCGTCGGCACCGGTTGTGATGCCCCAAGGAGACTGGTTTGGCGGCAACGCGAACCTTTGGATAAATCCAGTGCTCGCATCAGCGAGTGCGAGCTCTCGCGGTTGCGCTGGTGTGGCGGCGAGACCATTGCTGGAACAGGACCAGCCTAGGGTTGCGCATGCGGCGACCAATAGGAGCGTACGAACGGGTCGCATGCACCTCGTTTATTACCAACCCATAGCGCCACCTTTCCCCCGGAATCATTTTGCGCCCGGTTGGGAGCTTCGATCCACTGGTGCCATCTGTATGTTCGGAAGCGGTCGCGCCGATCCAATCCAAAACCGCGCGTCATGGGCAGGGGCGAAATCCTCGCTGCAATGATGCGGCGTTTTCCGCCATCGCTCGTACGGTCGGGCTATGCGAGGCGGGCAGAACCTTTGCTATCGACCGCATCCCGCCCGGCGTTGGCCAAAGGCTCTGATCTGCTAGACTAGCGTTTCGGCGCGACCTCGCCTTGCGGGTGAGGGATCCCGAACATCTCGCGGTCATCGTATTCCATGATTTCGAACACGTTGCTCAGATTGTATTTGCGCGCCGCCGGATAGCTGGCGTGGAACTTTTCTGAATAGCCCTCGCTGGTCTCTTCGCTGAATTCACGGTTGATCTCAGGATAGCGAGCTTGGTCGGTGTGCGCAGCCAGCCAGGCCAACACTGCATCTTCTGATTCAGCTTTTGCGATAACGCCGCGCAAGGCATCCTCGCTGACGCCCAGGCGCTCCAAGATCTCGGCGCTGAAGCCGGGCATCTTGTATGACCCTGGGTTGCCGCCCGGCAGTGAGGCTCGCAGCTTGTCGATCGTCCGGGCGATCATCACGAGACCGCCGACCTGCACCCGCGGACTGCGTGGCGGCTGTTTGGTGAGGTCAAGAGGTTGCATCGGTTAATCCTTTTCGCGGCAGGGTGCGGGCGGACTCAGTTCCCAGACACGCAGTCGAAAAACGCTGCGCCCAATATAGGGAAACTCCTCCCATGGTAAGGCGCGCAGCGCTGTCGCCGATCCGCTGGCACGCTACGCGCGTCAACCGCGCGGCCGGGCCTGGTACCCTGTGCCGTAGATGTTACGGATCTCGAGCTGTGAGCCGTGCTTGTCGAGCATGCGGCGCAAATAGAACATCTGGACTTTGAGCAGGTTCTGCTCGCGCGGCAGCAGCGCCCGGTCCTCGACGCTGAGCAGGTGCTCGTAGCGCACGGTCTTGCAGAAATTCGCGATGAGCATGTGGAGCAGCCGGAAGTGCGTACGGCTGCAACGGACGCTCTTGCCCGCGATGAAGAGCTCATGGGACTCAGGGTACACCGTGACGTTGGCGCCGGACACAAATTCAAAGTTCAAGGTTGCAGCATAATCTATCCATTTTGGACTTTTCATGATCATCCGCCAAGCTGAAAAAAGTTAATGCGATCCCCCATTCGAGGGCATGGGCAATCTCCGGAACCGCGCTCCATTGTACCAAATCAACCTTGGAATAGTTTCAGAAAAACACGCCGGAAAAGTGCCGCTTTACTGCCAGTTCCAGGCAATTGATTTTCCTTTAAGCGAATACTAACGGGCTGCGATGGGGAGCACGGCCGCAGTGCCGTTTGGCTGCCACACGCACACAGGGGATCCGAGAGGAGAAGTTCTCATGCAAAAGTCGCTTGCGCGGCTTCTTGCGGCGGGGTTATTGACCGTCGCCTTCATTGCAGGCCAGGCAACATGGACGCTGGCCGGCACGACGGCGACGATTCACGGTAACACCACCGACGATGCAGGCCACGCACTGGCGGGCGTTCAGGTGAGCGCTGTTAGCCCATCTTCATCAAATAGGACCGCGAGCGGGGCAAACGGGTTTTATGCGCTGGCCGGTCTTCCCGTAGACACCTATGCCGTCACGTTTAGCAAGACATCTTACGCAACGGTGACGATACCGGGCATCACACTCAATCAAGACCAGAACTACGTGCTCAACGTCGTCCTGCACGAGGATGTCAAGACCATAGGGCGGGTCGCCGTGCGGGGTTCGACATCGCTCGTGCAACCGACCCAGACGGCCGACACCTACACCGTCAATCCGCAAACCATGACGGAAATAGCCGGGTCCCCGCAGACGATTTCGGAGACTGCAATCCTCAACGCACTTCCGGGCATCACGACCGATAACGCCGGCTATCCCATCATCCGTGGCGGTGCGGAAAACGAGGAGGGCTACCAGCTTGAGGGTATCGATGCGACCGAGCCGTACACCGGTCAGTTCATCAATAGCCTTTCATTGGCAGGCACCGCTCGGCTGCAATTGTCGACGGGTGGTTACGATGTCAGCCAAGGCAACACGAACGCCGGCGTCATCAATGAGGTCATCAAACGCGGCGCGTACCCGGGCAGCGGCCAGGCAACGGCCCGCACGAACGCCCCCAACTTCGATCACCGCCTCGCCTTTGAGTATGGCAACGGAACGCCTGACGGGGTCTTCAGCTACTTCTACGCGTTCAGCGGCATCCGGCAGTTCCGCATCTATGGCGACCCCAAGGTGTTCATCCCTGAAACGGTTGGGGCCACTGGGGACTCGAGCGGCAACATCAACACATTGAACACATTTTACCGCTGGGGCTCGAACAAGCAGAACGAACTGCAGTATTTCGCCGAGAGCGGCGCCAGCACGTTCATCTTCAACTACGGCACTGACCCGAGCATCCTGCCCTACGCCACTAACAACCCGGTCGTCATGGGGACGCTCGGTCCGTACAAC
>JALYZS010000333.1 GCA_030948745.1 Vulcanimicrobiota bacterium
GCACTGATACGTGGGGCTCGGCCTCACCCAATGGAAAAGGAAGTTCAGCATGATCAATGCAGACGAAATCGCCGGCATTCTCAAGCAGCAGATCAAGAGCGCGCGCACGCAGGTGCGCGAGGACGAGGTCGGCACGGTCATCGAGGTGGGCGACTCCATCGCGCGGGTCTACGGTTTGTCGTCGGTCGAGATGGGCGAGCTCGTGCAGTTCCCCAACGGGTTGTTCGGCATCGCGTTCAACCTGGAGGAAGATAACGTCGGCGTCGTCGTGCTCGGCACGGACGCAGATATCAAGGAAGGCGCGATCGTGCGCCGGACCAATCGTATCGTCTCCGTGCCCGTGGGGGACGGCGTCATCGGCCGAGTCGTCAACCCGTTAGGTCAGCCGCTCGACGACAAAGGCCCGGTCAACACGACCCGGACGCGCCCGATTGAGACGCAAGCGCCTACGGTGGTGCAACGCCAAGCGGTGGGCCAGCCGCTGCAGACCGGCATTAAGGCGATCGACGGTCTCGTGCCCATCGGCAAAGGCCAGCGCGAACTCATCATCGGTGACCGGCAGACCGGCAAGACCGCCCTCGCCATCGACGCGATCATCAATCAAAAGGGCAAGAACGTCATCTGCATCTACGTCGCGATCGGGCAGAAGACGTCCACGGTCGCGCAGCTCTACAAGATCCTGACCGATGCGGGCGCGATGGACTACACGACGATCGTCGCCGCCAACTCGGCTGACCCCGCGAGCTTGCGGTACATCGCGCCATATGCAGGCTGCGCGATGGGTCAAGAGCTCATGTATCAGGGCAAGGATGTCTTGATCGCATACGACGATCTTTCAAAACACGCCCAAGCCTACCGCGAGATCTCGCTCGTGCTGCGCCGTCCGCCCGGGCGCGAAGCGTATCCCGGCGACATCTTCTACTTGCACTCACGGCTGTTGGAACGCGCCGCGAAGCTGTCGGACGAGCTGGGCGCGGGTTCGATGACCGCCTTGCCCATCATCGAGACGCAGCAAGGCGACGTATCTGCCTACATCCCGACGAATCTCATCTCCATCACCGACGGCCAGATCTACCTCGAGACCGGGTTGTTCTACAGCGGCATCCGGCCTGCCATCGACGTCGGATTGTCCGTATCACGCGTCGGGGGCGCGGCCCAGACCAAAGCCATGAAAGCAGTGGCCGGCCAGCTGCGCTTGGAGCTCTCGCAATACCGCGATCTGGCGGCGTTCTCCAAGCTGTCCTCTGATTTGGACAAGGTGACGCTCGCGCAGCTCTCACGCGGTGAGAAGATCACCGAGACGCTGAAGCAGCCGCAATTCGAACCGCTCAATTTGGATCAGGAAGTCATCCAGCTGTACGTCGCGGTGAAAGACTTCCTCGCCGACGTGCCCACCGAGCGCATCCGTGAGTTCCAGCGCGAGTTCTACGAGTTCTTGCAGACGGCGCACCCCCAAATCCCAAAGACGATCAGCGAGCGTCGCGAGCTGCCGGACGATCTGCGCGCGCAGCTCGATAGCGCGATCGGCGAGTTCAAGCAGCGCTTCGCCAAGAGGGCAGCCGCCTAAGCATGGCCACCCTACGGCAGCTGCGCGACCGCGTGCGCTCGCTGAAGAACACGCAGCAGATCACGCGCGCCATGAAGATGGTGGCGGGAGCACGCATCCGGCGAGCCGAGCTTGCCATGCGTGCTGCGCGGCCGTATGCGAGCGCCATCGGCGACATGCTCGGCGAGCTGTCAAGCGCCGGTGGCGCCGACCACCCGCTGTTGCAGCAGCGCGACGTCGCCGCGAGCGCGATTCTGCTCATGACCGCTGACAAAGGCTTGTGCGGCGCCTTCAACTCGAATCTGGTGCGCGCCGCGTCGTCGCTGGCGCGCGACATGGCGGATCCGCATTTCTCCATCGTCGGCGTGAAGGGGCACGTGCAGCTGCGCAATACGCCGGCGAAGATCGACGCGACGTGGCCGTTGCAGGGCAAACCGTTCGTCGAGCTCGCCAAAGAAGTGGCCGCGAGGCTGTCGGGAGATTTTCTCAACGGCACCGTCGGGTCGGTGACGCTCGTCTCATGCGGTTTCGTCTCGACCATCGTGCATCGCCCGACGCCGATGCAGCTGGTGCCGATCGCGCCGGCGGCATCGCGGGAGCGCTCCAGCCAAAGC
>JALYZS010000234.1 GCA_030948745.1 Vulcanimicrobiota bacterium
CGCACGCTGCGACGGCATGTGCTCGATCATCCCGAGCAGCACGCGCTTGATCCGGTCCGTATTGGACTTGAAGACCTCGATGACGCCTTCGTGCGTCACCGGTGCGATGCCATCTTGTCCTTCCAAGCCGGCGTCGTAGTCGGTGATGAGGGAGATGTTGACGTAGCACATCTCAAGCTCGCGCGCCAGATAGGCCTCCGGGTATTGCGTCATGTTGATGACCTGCCAGCCGAGCGACGAAAACCAGCGGCTCTCGGCCATGGTCGAAAAGCGCGGTCCTTGCACGCTGACGACGGTGCCGCTGTCGTGACACGTGATGTCGAGCGAGCGGATGATCTTGCTGGCGAACGGCCGCAGCTGCTCGCAATAGGGATGGGCGAAGGACACGTGCGTCGTGATCGGGCCGTCGAAAAAGGTGTCTTTGCGTCCGTTCGTGCGATCCACCAGCTGGTCGCAGACCACGAAATGACCAGGCGCGACCGCAGCCTTGAGCGAGCCCGCCGCGCACGGTCCGATGATGCGCGTCACGCCCAGATCTTTCATGGCCCAAAGATTTGCGCGATAGTTGATCATGTGCGGCGGCAGATGATGCGCGCGTCCGTGCCGCGGCAGAAAAGCGACTCGCCGTCCGCCGGCTTCACCGATGTGGAAGGAATCGCTCGGCGCGCCGTAGGGCGTCTCGAGGCGCTCCTCGCGGGCGTCGTGCAGCAACGAATACAATCCGGATCCGCCGAAAACGCCGATCTCGGCTGAGGGTTTTGGCATGCTGTTCTCCGCTGGCGTGGTGCGCGGGCGCTACTCTTCTTTGAAATCGCTCGGCTTCAAGTTTTCAATGTACTTGCGGAAGCGCTGCATCTCTTCTTCTTCGGATTTCTTGTCGTACACCGATTCTTCGAGCGCGATCTTGTCGGTGACGTAGATGGGCGAGTTCGTCCGCAAGGCCAAGGCGATGCAATCGCTCGGCCGCGCATCGATCTCCTGGTCCTCGCCACCGGACTCCACGACCAGCTTGGCATAGAACGTGCTGTCCTTGATGTCATGGATGATGATCTTCGTCAGCTTGGCGTTCAGCCCGTCCAGAATGGACTTCATGAGGTCGTGCGACAATGGTCGCGGCACCGACTGGGCCTCGAGCGCGAGCATGATAGCGGTCGCTTCGAACGGCCCGATAAGAATAGGCAGATAGCGCTTGCCTTCGAGATCCTTGAGGATCACGACAGGGTCGTGCGTCAGCAAGTCGATGCCGAGCTTATCTACTTTCATCTGTCGCATGAAATGTCCACTGCTGCCTCGTCACCCCGGCGCAGCTTTCGCTTCAAAAAAATGTGGTTCCTATCGCTGCGCTCATGCTCGCAGGACCATACCGCCGCAGCGTGAAAGCGCGCACGTCACATCATCGCACCCGATCCTGTTGAACCGCAAGCGCAAGGAGTGACGTTGTTAGCCAGCGTTGCGCTGCTCATCGTGTCACCGCTACCCGCGTTTTTCGAACACGGCGAGCAATGGGTCGCGTCCGCGATCGCGCTGGCCGCCGCGTTCGTGTTGTGGCGACTCACCATCGCCGCGATCGACCGTTTCTACGCGCGCCGTTTTCTCAGCCGTTTCATCCCGCGAGTCTCCACCTACACGAGCCTGAGCAAGTCGCTTGCCGGCGCTGTCATCTTCTACCTCATCCTCATCGAGCTGCTGCACATCTGGTCGGTGAACATCGCGCCCGCGTTGTGGTCGGCCACGATCGTGAGCGCCGCCATCGCCTTCGGTGCGCAAGCCATCGTGCGCGACGTCCTGACCGGCATCTTCTTCCTGTTCGAGGACAGCTACGATGTCGGTGACGGGGTCGAGCTCATGACGACCAACGGCATCGTCGCCGGGACGGTGGAAGCGATCAGCCTGCGGATCACCCGGGTGATCGACCCGCACGGCCGTGTGGTGTCCATCCCCAACGGCAGCATCGTCTTCGTCACCAACGCCACGCGCTTGCCCTCGCGCATCAGCCTGAAGATCACGGTCCCGCTGCGCTCTGACGTGCAGACGCTGCGGCGCAGACTTGAGGAGGTGGCGACGCACAGTGCACCGGAGGCGGGGGTCGACCCAGCGACCCTGGGTGTCCGCTTCGAGGACGGCGGCGTCGATACGCTGACCCTCGGCGTCGAGTTCGAAGCCTCGCGACCGGCGGCGCGCAAAGCCGAAGCGTTCTTGCGCGAGCGGATCCTCACGGCCTTGCAGGCGGACGGCGTGTTGCCCGGCGCTGACCCGCCCGCGAGCGGAGTCACCTAAGCGTGTCGCTTGCGTGCGGAATCGTCGGGCTGCCCAATGTGGGCAAGTCCACGCTGTTCAATGCGATCACGCGCAGCAGCGTCGTCGCTTCGAACTATCCGTTTTCGACCATCGACCCGAATATCGGGGTCGTGCCGGTGCCCGACCCGCGGCTTGACGTGCTGGCGGAGATCTTTGCCAGCAAGAAGATCGTGCCGGCGACCTCGATGTTCGTGGACATCGCGGGTCTGGTCCGCGGCGCCTCGCAGGGCGAAGGCCTCGGCAATGCGTTCCTGGCGCACATCCGCGAGGTCGATGCGGTGGCGATGGTCGTGCGGTGTTTCGAAGATCCCGATGTGGTGCATGTGGAAGGCGTGCCCGATCCGGTGCGCGACATTGAGATCCTCACGACGGAGCTCGCGCTTGCCGATCTCGCGACGGTCGAACGACGGCTCGAAAGATCGCGCAACCGCGCCAAGGCGGATCCAAAGATGAGCGCCGAGGTCGCCGCGCTCGAGCGGTTGAGCGCCGCGCTCGACGAGGGGCGCTCGGTGCGCGCATTCGACGCAGCATCTGCGGAGAACGTGCTCGCCCAGGAACTGTCGTTGCTCAGCGCAAAGCCGCTGCTCTACGTCGCCAATGTGGATGAACAGCGATCACCGGCGGCGCTGCAGCGTGTCGCTGAACTGCGAACCTACGCGCAACGTGATGCTGCAGATGTCGTCGAGCTGTGCGCCAAACTTGAGGCGGAGCTGGCTGCGTTGCCGGCGGATGAAGCCGCAGCATTCGCGCACGAGATGGGCCTGCACACACGGGGCCTGGACCAGTTGATCGTCGCCGGCTACCGCCTGCTCCGTCTCATGACGTTCTTGACCGCCGGCGAAAAAGAGACGCGCGCCTGGACGATCACCCAGGGGACGAAAGCGCCCCAGGCCGCAGGCAAGATCCATAGCGACATCGAGCATGGCTTCATCCGCGCCGAGATCGCGTCGTACGACGACCTGTCACGATTGCGCAGCGTGGCCGCGGTCAAAGATGCGGGCCTGCTGCGCGTGGAAGGCCGCGATTACACCATGCAGGAAGGCGATGTCGTCAATTTCCGCTTCAACGTGTAAGTGACGGATGGAGAGGTCCATGTCGAGCGTACAAGGCAGCAGTACCCAAAGCGGCACCGCGTCGGCAAGCCTGCGCACCGCCCAAGAGGCGTCGGTCTTCGGCGAAGCGATCGACTATTTCAATGAAGCGGCCGACAACCTCGATCTCAACCCGAACGTCAAGCGCATCCTGCTGCAGCCCTCGCGCCAGGTCATCACCTCCATACCCTTCCAGCGCGACAACGGCAACTTCGAGGTCTACACCGGCTACCGGGTGCAGTACAGCTTCGCGCGCGGACCTGCCAAAGGCGGCATCCGGTACCATCCCAACGTCACGCTGGATGAGGTGACTGCGCTCGCGTTCTGGATGACCTGGAAGTGCGCTGTCGTGGATCTGCCCTTCGGCGGCGGCAAAGGCGGCGTCACCTGCGATCCGCGTACGCTTTCGGCAGGCGAGCTCGAGCGTCTGACGCGACGCTATATCGCGGACATCATAGAAATCATCGGCCCGGACAAGGACGTGCCCGCCCCGGATGTGGGCACGAATGCCCAGACGATGGCTTGGATCATGGACACCGTGTCGATGCACAACCGTGCGCACACGCCGGGCGTTGTCACGGGCAAGCCGCTCGTCGTCGGCGGATCGCGCGGCCGCGTCGAAGCGACCGGACGGGGCGTCATGATCTGCATCAAAGCGGCTCTCGAGAAGATGGGTCGCAGTCTGGAAGGCCAGCGCGTCGCGGTGCAAGGTTTTGGGAACGTCGGCTCGATCACGGCCAAGCTGCTGCGCGAGCACGGCGCGGTGATCGTCGGGGTCAGCGACCAATTCGGTGGACTGGCCAATCCCAAGGGCATCGACGTCGAAGGTGCGATCGCCCACGTGAACGACGGCCGCAACGAGAAGCATAGCCTCGAAGGATTCAAGGGAGCGGAGCGCATCAGCAACGCGCAGGTGTTGGAGCTGGACTGCGATATCTTAGTGCCGGCGGCGATCGAGGATCAGCTCACGACCAACAATGCGTCCAAGATCAAAGCCCGGCTCATCGCCGAGGGTGCTAACGGTCCGACGACACCTGCGGCCGACGGCCTGTTCTCGCAAGCCGGCGTCACCGTCATCCCCGACATCCTCGCGAATGCGGGGGGCGTGACGGTGTCGTACTTCGAGTGGGCGCAGGATCGTATGGGCTACTACTGGCGCGAAAGCGAGGTCAACCAGCGCCTCGAGGAAGTGCTGCGCGAGAATTTCGATGCGGTCTGGAATGTCGCGCAAAGCCGCAAAGTCAGCCTGCGCACCGCCGCCTACATGCTCGCCATACGGCGGGTGGTCGATAGTCTCCTGACGCGCGGCATCTACGCCTGAGCGCGCTCACGCGCTGCGCTTGCCGTACCTCTCTTCTAAGTAGGGGATGATGACGTCGTCGTCGTCGAGCACGGTGCCGCCGTCGTCCAAGACGGGCACGCTGGATTGCCCCGAGATGCGCATCACATCATGCCGCTGGCTGTGCCAGATCGGCACCTCTATGCACTCGTAGTCCAGACCGAGTTCGTCGAGCTTCTGGCGGACGCGCTGGCAATACCAACACCAGCTGGCGTTATATAACGTGCGCGCAGGAGCGGTGGGCATGCCGCTTGATTGCGTCACCAGGGCGAAAACGCCCTGGCGCGGAAGCGACAAAGAAGATGCAAAGCCCAACCCTGCCGCTCGACAACGCCACCGTCGCGCAGAAGATCGACGAGTTCATCCGTCCCACGACCTTCCCTGTCGCGGTCCGATTTCTACGCAAAGGCGAAGCTCCGCCGCCGAGCGCGCGCCGTCCGCTCGCCGATATGCAAAAGCACGTCACCGTTTGCCAAGGCTGGGCGATCGCGCGCCGCTACGGTTGGACCACGGTGTTGCGACCGGAGGATATGAAATGTCCGCTCGGCGCGTTGGTCGCCGGCTTCGCCATGCCCAACGAATGGTACGATGCGGGCAACCTTTGCGCCGGCATGTACACCGCTGACACCGATGCCGGGGCGCGCAGTGAAGCATCGGTCGCGAAGTTCGCTCCCGGCGAGATCGACGCGATCGTTTTTGGTCCGCTGAGCCGCGCCGAGTACGAACCCGAAGTCGTCATCATCTACGGCAATGCCGCGCAGGTGATGCGCTTGGTCGCGGGCGCTCTCTACAAACGAGGCGGCAGGATCGAGAGCTCGTTCGCGGCGCGCATGGATTGCTCCGACCACCTCGTCGTGCCGCTGCGCACGAACGAGCCGCAGGTCATCCTGCCCTGCAACGGCGACCGGATCTTCGCCGGTGCGCAAGATGAAGAGATGGCCTTCACGATCCCGTGGTCCAGGGTGGGCGAGCTGCTGGAGGGTCTGGAGGGCACCCAGAAGGGCGGCGTGCGGTACCCCATCCCCTCGTTCTTGACTTACGAGCCCGCGATGCCGAAGAAATATGAAGAGCTCTTACGCATGCAGCATGAGCAGGCGGAGCCAGGGCCCCAAAAACCGAGCTAGAAACTAGCCAGCTCGAAGAATCGAGGTAGCCATGCAACGGCGCTTGCGACGGATCGCTCTCTATCTCTTGTTCGCCTGTATCGTCGTTTCTGCGGTGATCCACTTCACGATTGGATCCACCGTCGCGACGCTTTTCCCGACTTGGCGTTATGAAGCGGTCCCGGAGAACGCGATCTCGATCATCTCGCTTTCGCACGTGGAGCACGAGCAGGCGGTCCCGCGGCCAACCCCCCCGCCGTCGCCGCCTCCCCAGATCATCCGTCGAACCGGTCAACATCTCGCGCTGTTGAAGTATCGTGAGATGGGCGCCAACGAAGCTCGCATCGCCGCCATCCGGCCTCCCGCCCGGCGCAGGTCGAACCTCAACATCGGCGCACCAGCCCTCATGCGCCCCGGCGTGAAAGAAGCGCCCGTCGTTTCCAATCAGGTTCAGCCCACCCCCGATCCAGCCAAGAACGCTGCGGCGCGCGTGGATACCGGCGGGAACCAAGACGAACTCAACGGCAAGATCGTGTGGGGTGACGACAACCCGCCGCGCGTCGTGCGGCTCGCACCGGTCTCGTCGGCGAACACACCCGAGCATCCGACCCGAATCGAAGTGGAGGTCGGGCCCGACGGCAATGTGCTGAGCGTGAAATTATTGCAATCCAGCGGCGACGCAAACCTTGACGAGCTCGTCATGGATTCGGCCCGCAAGACGACGTTCGCGCCCGCGACCCTCAATGGCTTGCCCGTGCACGGCACGCTCGTGCTCGAATATCCGCCGGCCGGCACACGGAGCACGTGATTGTCGCTCACGAAGCTGCGCCAGGCGCCACAAAAGCGCGGATCATTGAGCACGCCAAAAGCCTAGGCTTCGACCTCGTCGGCGTTGCGCCGGCAACACCGTTTCTACGCGAGCAGGCGATCTTCAAAGACCGTCGCGATCGCGGCTATCTGGGCCAATGGCGATATGACGATGCGACGGTCGAACGGTATTGCGACCCGCGTGCGACCATCGCACAGGCGCGCTCGATTATCTGCACCGCCACGTCGTATCTCACTGCAGACACCCCGCATGACCCCAATGCGCCGGGCTTGCGCGGCGCCGTCTCCAGTCACGCGTGGGGGCATGACTACCATCGCACTATCCATAGCAGACTACTCGCATTGGCCGCGCATATCAACCAGCATCATCCTGAAGCCGCCAGCGTCGCCTGCGTCGATACCGGGCCGCTCGTCGACCGGGCGGCGGCGGTGCGCGCCGGCCTCGGATGGTTCGGCAAGAGCGGGAACGTGCTCACGAAACAGTTCGGTTCGTACGTGCTCTTGGGTGAGCTGATCACGACCCTTGATCTCGAGCCTGACAGGCCGCTGCGCACCCATTGCGGGAATTGCCGCGACTGCATTCCGGCCTGCCCGACCGACGCGATCGGTCCTGACGGGGCGGTCGACAGCCGGCGTTGCATCTCGGACCTCACCCAGCTCAAGCGACCGATCCCTCGAGAGTTCCGCGCAGCCATCGGCAACCGTTTATGGGGCTGTGACAGCTGCCAGACGAGCTGCCCGGTGAATGCGCAGAAAAGCGCAGGCGGCGCGGAAGCGTTTCGTCCGCTCGAGCACATCGGCACCAGCATGGACCTGACGGCAGTGTTGCACATGACCAAGCGCCAGTTCCGCGAGTGGTTCGGTCCGACGTCGATGGCGTGGCGCGGAAAGGCTGTGCTGCAGCGCAACGCGGCGGTGGCGTTGGGCAACTCCCGGGACGAACGGGCGATCCCTCATCTCATCCTCGCCCTACGCGACCGCAAGCCGCTCGTGCGCGGCCACGCCGTCTGGGCGCTGGGCCGGTTCGGTACTGCTGCGGCACGCGCAGCGCTCGAGAACCTGTTGCAGACCGAACTCGACCCATGGGTGCGTGAAGAAGCAGAGCAGGCGCTGCGCAGCGGTTCGATCGCTTCGTAGCAGGCGGCGGAGAGGAAGTTTCCCGAAGTTTCGCGCCCCCACCGCATCAAGAACTCGAGGACAGCATGAACCTGGGCTCGGTAGAAATCACCTACTACGGCCACTCGACCTTCGCGCTCACGCTGGAGAACGGCAAGCGCTGGATGATCGATCCCTGGCTGGAACAAAATCCCGCCTGCCCGACGAGGCTGAAGAACCCGCCGGCGATCGATACCTTGTTGATCACCCATCCGCATGGCGACCACATCGACGACGCTTTGCGGCTCGTGAAAAAGTACAATACCAGTTGCGTCGGCATCTTCGAGACCATCGCCTGGCTGCAAAAAAAGGGCGCCCGCAACACTACCGGTTTCAATAAAGGCGGTACGATCGAGGTGGACGGCGTCAAGGTGACGATGACCCACGCGGTCCACAGCTGCGGCATCTCCGACGACGATGACATCGTCTATGGTGGTGAGGCCGCCGGATATGTGCTCACATTCCCCAACGGTTTTCGCATGTACCATGCGGGCGATACGTGCGTCTTTTCGGATATGAAGATCATCGGCGAGCTCTACCGGCCTGATCTCGCGTGCTTACCGATCGGAGACTTCTATACGATGGACCCGCTGCAAGCGGCCTACGCGATCCGGCTGCTCGGCGTGAAGAACATAGTTCCCATGCACTACGCCACGTTTCCGGTGCTCACCGGCACGCCGGCGCGCTTGGCCGAGCTGACCGCTGATATCAAAGATCTCAACATCATCGACTTGAAGCCGGGCGAGAGCCTGACGGGCGAACTGAAGCGGCTCGTGAACGCCTGAGGGCGCGTGACCTCAGAGGATGCTCTTGCCGAGCGCTGAGCAGATCAGCGCCGCGGCAAGGCGCGCGGTCTTGTTGTCCTGGTCGAGCGCGGGGTTGACCTCGACAAGCTCAAGCGAATGAGCGATGCCGCTCTGCGCGAGCAGCTCCATCGCGAGATGCGCCTCGCGGTAGGTCAGGCCACCGGGGACCGGGGTGCCGGTACCGGGCGCAAGCGACGGGTCCAGGCAGTCCACATCGAAGCTCAGGTGCACACTGGCCTGGTCGGGCCCAGCGATCGCGATCGCCTGTTGCATGACCTGCGCCATGCCGACGCGGTCGATATCGGTCATCGTGAACGAGGAGATCTTCTGCTCCCGGATGGCATTGCGTTCCGCGGGATCAAGGTCGCGCAGTCCCACGAATACGCTATGACGGACGTCGACCGAGGGGCTCGGGAAGATCCTCTCGTCAAACACGTCGCGCATCTTCCCCAGGGCAGCCGCCATCGACATGCCGTGGACGTTACCCGACGGGCTCGAACCCGGGGTGTTGAGATCGGCATGGGCATCCATCCAGATGATGCCCTGCGGACCTTTGACGCGAGCGATTCCGGCAAGTGCGCCGATCGCAAGCGAATGATCGCCCCCTAAGAGCACCGGGAACGAGTCCAAGCGCAGCGCCTCTTCGACCGCGTCGGCCACCGCTGAGCAGATGTCGCGTATGGCCGCCACGTGCTTGGGATGCCCCGGCCCGCCGGTGAGCTCGGTCCGTCTTAGGTCGATGCGGATATCGCCGCGGTCCACGACACGGTAGCCGAGCTGCTCGATCTGCGAAGCGAGACCGGCTTCCCGCAGCGCACTCGGACCCAGACGCGCGCCGGGCTGGCTCGCACCAAGCTCGAGAGGGACGCCGATGAGGCTGATCGTGCGCGTTGCGATCGGTTGTTGGCTGTGTGTCTGCATCCGAAGTTCGTGCCGTACGGCAGCGGTCGCCATTCGGCGGCGTGGTGCCGGGCCCTGCGCTCGTCTGCCTTGCTCCGGGCGCGATCCTGTTCTGAAAGAAGGTAAGCGAGCCCACAGCCGGGGCGTATGACGTCATCCGGTAAGCACAGCATGCAAAGCGGCCGATACGTAAGGCAAGAGCATGAAATGCATCCGCGTTGCCAGCGCGTTTATGGCATCGACAATCATCCTTATCGCCGCCTCGCCGCCGCTGGCAGCGTCGCAGTCGCAAGCGCTCCCGAGCGTTGTCGCACTGGCCGATCATGACCAACTGACGCAGCTCGCGCCGAAGCTCGCGCGCCTCGCCAATCGGACGCCAGGCGTCGTCGCGGTGTCGGTCGTCGACCTCAGTAATGGGTATAGCATCGCCATCAACGGCGACAAGAACTTGCCTGCGGCCAGCACCATCAAAGTGCCGGTCATGGTCGAGGTCTTCCGCCAGATCGATCTGGGCAAGTTCGGGTTCAACCGCTCGGTTTCACTGCTCGACCGCGATCGCGACTGCGGCTATGGATCGTTATGCGGGGCACGTTGGGGCGCTACGTTCACTGTCTGGCAGCTGCTATGGCGCATGATCACGGTGAGCGACAACACGGCGACGAATATGCTCATACGCCTGGTGGGTCGCCAGAGCATCAACCAGACGATGAACTCTCTGGGCTGCACGCAGACCTGGCTGGGAGACAGCATTCGCAGCGACGGTGACGTCCGCGAGCTGCGCACCAGCGCTAACGACATGATGCGCATGCTCGACATGATCGCCCAGCGGCGGCTCATCACGCCGCAGGCGAGCGACATCATGCTGGAGATTCTTGCCGGCCAGCGCCACAACCATCTGCTGCCCGAATGGTTGCCGAAGGGCTTGACCATAGCGCATAAGACCGGGACGCTGCACGACACCCTTAACGACGTCGGTATCGTTGAGTTGGATGGCGCGCCGTACGTGATCTGCGTGCTCACCACGCACCTGCAGGACCTCGATGCGGGCCAGCTTTTCATCCGCCAGGTATCGCTGTTGACATTTCGCGCTTTCTTTCAGAAAAACGCCATCAGCGCGAACTGACCCGGGACCGAAGCTGCGAGAATGCGAACAATCGTTCGTGATGGTGCGCACGACCAACCACTACACGTAATATGCGCTGCCTCACACGAATCGTATAAGACGATACTATACGAACAGCGATGCGTCGCGCGGCCATTGCGGATCCGCCTTGGCACTCGATGCTCGCTTGGAAAGGCACTCAGGCCTCGTGGCTTTGGCAGGAGACCACGCAAAAATTCGCCCGATAAGCTGGCGGACCATCACAACGGCTGTGTACCTTTGGTCCATGGTCGCTATTGCGCTAGCACTTTTGATCTTCTTGCCGCCGCACTTCGATGTTCGACTTCAGACGATCATCTCGGTCCTCGTCGTTGCACTTTTCCTCATAGCCATGGAGCGGCCGGTAAACACCTCGGTGACCATGGTCGCGCCACTCACCGCGATCTGCGCTGCATCGGCCGTCGCGCTCGGGTCGTGGGTCATCGTTCTTATGGCGGTGGCCTGGCTTGCAGTCCGATTCAATCTGAGAAACGGCGAGCCGCGGTGGCGCAATGTGCTAAGCAC
>JALYZS010000251.1 GCA_030948745.1 Vulcanimicrobiota bacterium
TGAACGAATCCGAGCGCTTGATAAAGCTGCCCGGCAGTGCGAACTCTTCTTCGATATTCTCGACCGCTGTGATGGCGACGCCCGCTGCAACTCGGCCCAGGATGGGCACGCTCACGATGTCCCTCGACGCGTCCGACCCGGACACAAGGGCGCGCGGTTTGGTGGGGTCGCGGCGGATGAGGCCCTTTTTCTCTAGGGTCCGGAGGTGGCATTGAACCGTGGAGCTTGAGGAGAGGCCGACGCGCTCGCCGATCTCCCGTACCGACGGCGGGTAGCCATGCTCTCGCGTGAAGCTACGAATGACGTCTAAAATCGCCTGTTGGCGCGCCGTTGTCTTGCGGTCTACCACCGTTGCTGCCCTTTCTTGTAGTGCCGTCTTATCGCAAAAAGAGGAAGCTAACGCCACCGGTTATCCAACCCGTGCGCCTTAAATATACTAGCATAGCTTGTCCCTGAATGCAAACGTTTGTTCGAAAGGGCCTTGACAGTCTTCGGCCGCCTAGCTAGAATCAAGATAGGCAAACATATGTTCGACAACATCGGCCCGGAGGTCGAAAACTGATGTATAGCGTGCAACGAGGGGCAGGCGGCAGCCTGATTCCCTTCATCCAAGTCCTCTCCCTGGCACTGCTGTTCGCCCTGCCCACCCTGTGGGGGAGTAAGGTGTTCACGTCGAGCCCGGCCCGCTACGATCGCGTCGTCGTGCACCATGGCGACACGCTGTGGAGCCTGGTCGCGCACCGGGTCACAAGTTCCCAAGATGTCGGCGAGGCGGTCTACGAGGCTGCGGTCGTCAACCATCTCAAGTCCGATGAACGGCTTGCCCCGGGGCGCGTACTGCTGCTGCCACAATAGTAGACCGCCCCCTCCGAGTTTAACAGTACCCTTATTTGACGGTCGTTCGCGGCCTGTGTTATCCTGGTGGTGACGCTTTACGGCGGCTCCGGCACTTCGCTGGAGCCGTTCGCGAATACGGAGGGTCTCTGCGCCGTGGCGCTTTCAAAAGAACACAAATCTTCGGTCATCGGTAAGTTCAAACGCGCTGAAAAAGACACCGGCTCGGCCGACGTGCAGATCGCGTTGCTCACTGAATCCATCAACGATCTTACCGAGCACCTCAAAATCCACAAGAAAGATCACGCCAGCCGGCGCGGCCTGCTGATGAAAGTCGGCAAACGGCGGCGATTGCTGCGCTATCTCGAATCTGCCGACCTTGAGCGCTATCGCGCGATCGTCGCGCAGCTCGGACTGCGCCACTAAGCGGACGCGACGCTTGTCGCGCTGCGGACCGTCTCGTCCAGGGATGCCCGCGCGGCGGTTCGAAGACGGCTCCCGTCCAACAAGAAGGTTTGCACTAAGAATCTAGGAGGATCCCTTTGCCAGAGTCCGTCAGCATGGAGCTGGGCGGGCGTCAACTCACCTTGGAAACCGGTGAGCTCGCGCGCCAAGCCAGCGGCTCCGTCTTTGCACGTTATGGCGACACGTGCGTCCTGGTCGCCGTGACCGCCAGTTCAAACCCCCGCGAGGGTATCGATTTTTTCCCGCTCACCGTGGACTACGAAGAGCGCATGTATGCCGCCGGTAAAATCCCGGGCGGTTTCATAAAACGTGAAGGCAGGCCGTCGGAAAAGGCGACCTTGAGCGCACGGCTCATCGACCGGCCGATCCGGCCGTTGTTCCCCGAGGGCTTCCGCCATGACATCCATATCGTGTGCACCATCCTGTCGGTCGACCCCGACGTCGATCCGGACGTGGTCGCCCTCATCGGCGCGGGCGCCGCACTTGCGGTCTCCGATGTGCCGTTCGATCACAATATCGCGGGCGTCCGCGTCGGGCTCGTCAACGGCGAGTACGTCGTGAACCCCACCAAGGCGCAAGTGGAAGAGGGCAACCTCGACATGCTCATGGCCGGCACGAGCGATGCTGTCATGATGGTCGAGGGCGGTGCGAAAGAGGTCTCGGAAGATCAGCTGCTCGGCGGCGTGGAATTCGGACACGAACGGATCCGCGAGATCGTCGCGCTCGTCAACGAGCTCGCCGGTCGTGCCGGCAAGCCCAAACGCCAGTTCCCGCTGCACTTGCCGTCAGCGGCGATGCGATCGTTCGTCCATCAGGCCTTCGGCGCCGACATCGCCCGCGCGATGCGGGTGACGAAGAAGCAGGAACGTAGCCGGGCATTCGACGTCGTGTCGCGCGAGGAAGCACTGAAACGCCTCGCAGGCAACCAGAACGAGGCCGAACTGCGACCGCTTTTGGAAGACTCGCGCAATCATGACTTCGACAAGTGCGTCAAGGCACGCCAAGAAGAAGAACTGCGCACCATGGTCGTCGACGAGGGCATGCGCCCCGACGGCCGCCGCCTCGACGAGATCCGGCCGATCAACTGCCGCATCACCGTCGTCCCGCGCACGCACGGCTCCGGCCTGTTCACACGCGGCGAGACGCAGATCTTCACGGCCGCCACGCTGGGCTCGTTGTCCGACGAGCAGCGCGTCGACGGCTTAGGGCCGCAGACGTTCAAGCGCTACATGCACCATTACAACTTCCCGCCGTTCTCGGTCGGTGAGACGCGCCCCATGCGCGGACCCGGCCGGCGCGAGATCGGCCACGGCCATCTCGCGGAACGCGCAATCGTGCCGTTGCTGCCCAAGGCCGACGAGTTTCCGTACACGCTGCGGCTGGTCTCGGAGACGTTTGAGAGCAACGGCTCTTCGTCGATGGGCTCGGTCTGCGCATCCACGCTCGCCCTCATGGACGCGGGCGTGCCGCTGCATAAGCACGTCGGCGGCATCGCCATGGGCCTGATCCTCAAAGATGGACGGCCCGGCATCCTCAGCGATATCCAAGGCCTCGAGGACGCGCTCGGCGAGATGGACTTCAAAGTCGCGGGCACCGTCGACGGCATCACCGCCGTGCAGATGGACATCAAAGTCCGTGGCATCACGGTCGACATCATGCGGCAAGCGATGGAGCAGGCGCGTGTAGGACGGCTGTTCATCATCGACAAGCTGCGCGAGGCTGTCGCCGCGCCGCGGCGTGGTCTCTCGAAGTTCGCCCCGCGGATGTTCGTGCTCGAGATCCATCCCGACAAGATCAAAGACATCATCGGGCCAGGCGGCAAGGTCATCAACAAGATCGTGGCCGAGACCGGCGCGAAGGTCGACATCGAGAACGACGGCCGCGTCTTCATCTCGTCGCCGGATGCGGATTCGGGCGAGAAAGCCAAACGCATGGTGGAAGACATCGCGCGCGATGTCGAGGTCGGTGAGGTCTATACCGGCATCGTCAAACGCATCATGAACTTCGGTGCGTTCGTGCAGATCCTGCCCGGTAAAGAGGGGCTCGTGCACATCTCACAACTCGCGCCGCACCGCGTCAACCGCGTTGAGGACGAAGTGCAGATCGGCGACGAGGTCATCGTCCGTGTGACGGAGATCGACAGCCAAGGCCGCATCAACCTGACCCGCAAGGGCATGCTCGAGCCGGCGGTCACCTAACCGGGACTTTCCTCACCCACGATTGAGCCGGCCGCCTGGCCGGCTCGCTTGTTTGCGCTGGCAAGCGCCTGCGGCCTGACGGCGAATGAATCCGCATGAAACGCTGGTTCCTCATTGCCGCGGCTGCCTGTAGCGCGTGGTACGTGTGCGCTTGCCTCCCCGCGAGCGCCATGACGACCCAACAGGAGCGCGACTGGGGCCGCGGTGTTGCGCACTCCATCATGGCGCAGCAGGGCAGGCTCGACGATCCGCTGTTGCAGCGTTGGGTCGATCGTGTGGGCGCAAGCCTGGTCGGCCACAGCGTGCGCGGCACATTGCCGTACACGTTCACCGTGATCGATAGCGAAGAGGTCAACGCGTTCTCCCTGCCCGGCGGCTACATCTTCGTGGATGCCGGCCTGCTCAATTTCGTGCACTCGGATGACGAGCTCGCGGCGGTGCTGGGCCATGAGATCGGTCACGTCGAGCGGCGCCATGTCGTCACGCTGACGGAGAAGGCTCGGGCGCTCGAGATCTTGCTCGACGTCGCCGGCCTCTTCGCGCCGGGGATCAGCCGGTTCGGCAACATCGCGGGCAACCTCACGCTCTACAAACTTGCGCGCGTCGACGAACTGCAAGCCGACCAGTATGGCCTCATGCTCATGTCGCAGGCTGGCTACGACCCCGAGGCGATGGTGTCGTTCCTGAGCCGCCTCGAGCAGGATGCGCCGCATCCCAACCGTCCCTTGCAACGATTTTTTGAGACGCATCCCGCGGTTCGCGATCGCGTCGCGCACCTCAAAGGCTATGCGCCGCTGGACCAGCCTGCATCCGATGCGCTGCTCGTCCAAGCCATACGCGATGCACGCAACGGCGAGTACTACATCGCTCGTGAAAAGCTCGCGCGCCTCGCGAATCCAACACCGCCGTTAGCGCGCGAATACCAGGACAAGCTGGCGGCGATCTTCGCGGGCACTCCGGCCCAAGCACTGAGTGTAAGCGGGTCGCCACCGGCCGCCTCCGAGCCGCAGGCGGCGCCGTTGCGCCTGGCTGCGCACGAGCGCGAGGCATACGAGAGGCTGATCGACAGCCTCGACTACTCGGTCGATTCGCAAAGCTTGGACAGTCTCGGCAACGGCAGCCATACGTTCCGCATCCTGTCCGGACAGGTGCGTGCGGGGCGCTATTTCGATCATGCTTTCGACCAGGTCGCGCAGACGCTCGTGGAAGCGCCCGACTGCGAAGCTGCGGCGCAACGCCTGCTCGCGGCGCCCGATCTTTCAGCCAAAGCACGCGCAGTAACGCGTAGCGCGCGCACTGCATGCCTGGATTCGGTGCAGGCCGCGCGAGGCGCCATGGGCGTGGGCACGCAATCCGCTCTTGTCATGCGCCGTTTTCTCGACGCCTTCGACGAGGTGAGCAACTACAAGGGCGGCGACATGCATCCCGACGATTATCACCGGCTGCACACGCCGCTGCGCGCGGCGCTTTTAGCCGCACGCAGCGCTGCCGCAAGTGCCGACGTCGCCTCAGGCATGCTCAACAATGCCAAGGCAGCGCTGATCGTGGCCCACCTCGACACCTTCGATCCGCTGCGCCAACCGGCGAGTGCCACCTCGTTCGGCGAGCTTTTGCAGCAGCGATTCGGCGCCGACCCGGCGAGAGTTCGGCAGGCGGCGCAGGCGGGGCTCGGTGCTGGTCAGCTCGCGGTGGCGGCGATCGTCGCGGCCGAATCGGGCCGCCCGTTGGTCGCGGTTGCAAGACAGCTCAAAAGCGCGCAGAGCGCAACAGAGTTCGCGACGGCTGCCGGGGTGCGGCCCGAAACGCTGCAGCTGGAGCTCGGCTTGATCTGGACCGCTTACAGCGACGGCTCGATCTAGCGCCCTCCGACGCCGGCCTGCAGCTCGAGCGTGCCGGCAGCGCGCTGCACGTTGATGAGCGCGATGCGCAGCGCCGCGAGCGCATTGATGTACTGGTTTTGTGCTTGCGTGTTCGCGAGCTGCGCATCCGACAGCTCGAGCGACGTGCCCACCCCAGCGCGATAGCGAATCTCGCTCACGCGCAGACTCTCCCGCGCTGAGGTCTGGGCCGCGCGGGCGGCTTGCACTTGCGCTTGCGCAGCGTTGTAGTTGAAATACGCCTGACGCACTTCCAGATCCACGCTGTTGGTCAACTGCTTGAGCGCGATCTTCGCCTTGTCGACCTGCGCGCTGGCTTGCGCGACGCGTCCGCGGCTCAGTCCGCCGTCGAACAAGCGCCAGGTGACGGCGAGCGTCTCTTCCAGCTGCGGCTGCGGTACGTTGACGAAGTTCGGCTTCGAGGATGCTTCCTCCACGGTGAGATTGACCTGCGGCAGGCTCGAGGCACGCGCGATGCGCACCGCGAGATCGGCGATCGCGACCGCGTCTTCGGCGGCCGCAAGTTCCGGGCGCTTGGATGCTTTGTCAAGCAAGTCGCTGAGATCGAAGCTACGAGGATGCGACTCGAGCGATTCGGTGGGCGTGACGACGCTGCCGAGATTGATGTTGAGCAGATTCGCCAGCTGCGCATTGGCAAGCGCCGCCGCATTGTGCGCCTGAATGGCCTGCACGCGCGCATTCGCCGTGGTGACGTCTTGGCGCAGCACATCGGCGCGCGCCGCCGTGCCCGCCCGATACAATTGTCCGGCCGTCGTGGCGTTCTGCTCGGCAACGCTCACCGCTTGATCGGCGACCTGCGCAGCGCGCTGCGTCTGGATGAGTTGGAAGTAGGCGTTGGTCACATCCCGCACCACGGTCGAACGCGCCGCCGCCAACTGGCTCTGCGTCCCGGCGAGATTGGCTGCAGCTTGTCCGATGGTCGCTTGGCCCGCGCCGCCCGAATACAATGCGTACTGCAGGGTTGCGTTGGCGTTGTTGATGTTGGGCGCAGAAAATTGAAAGCTCTGGACTTGCGGCGGACCGGCCCCCGTGGAAGGCGCTGGAAATGTGAACGTGCTCCCGTTGGCGGTGTGGAAGTACGAGTAACCGACCGACACACCCGGGAAACGCAGCGAACGAGCCTGCATCACTTGACCTTCGGCTGCCTGCGCATCCGCGACCGCAGACTGGTAGGTGAGGTTATTCGTGAGGGCGAGGGAGAGCGCGTCCTGTAGTGAGAGCGAGATATGCGGCCCTTCAGCTTTGTCGAGCGACCAGGCTGGGGTCATCCCAGCCGACAGCGCGAGACACAGGACGGCGGCGGCAATCGTTAGGTGCATGCTGGACCCCAAGGGCGATAGTGCGGGCTAAATAGTTCAGCGCCATATTGTTAAGTGGTTCACTATTTTCCTGGACGCAGGAAAATGAGGCATTATAGATCCGCTGGGAACGATGCCCATTGTGACGCTACGAGCCGAGCAGGGGTATACTCATTTCTGCATCGAGCGTCATTCCGATGATGTCTTCTTGATACAACCAATCGGTGACCAGGTAAGAAACGGTCAACGTTTCGTCAGGCTTCAAGTCAGTTGTGGCGGCAACGAAGTTTGCGCCCGTAAAGGGGCCAAAAACGTTATGGCGATTCGTGTCCCCGTTTTCCATGATTTGAAAAGCCGGAAAAAGGTGGGGTACCGCACGTCGTTCGGTACGGCTCGGATTATGCATGGTGGCCTTGATCAGGAAATAACCCGCATACGGATCCTGATTAGTGCGGTGGCGAAATACGGGATTTCCATCACGTTTTGCGACGCTGCGGACCTCGTCTAAGCGTACGTCCACGTCCGCCAACCGAGTGTTCTGGCCGATTCGCAGCAGGTCAGGGGTCCAGTTCGGAATCGTAAGGTCGACCTGCGTCCGGGCCAGGTCCACTCCGATAGTCACATCAAAAAAAAGCCGTGCTAATGGCACTCGTGGCCAGTTGAGGACAATAAAGAAAGCGTGCAAGGTACGACCTGGCCCGAGTTCGGCGAACGATGCATCGTTGAGCGTCGCCGTGGGATAGTTGCCCACGTAAGGACCGAGATCGTCTAACTCATAACGCCCACCGAATCGCTCGCCGTCGACGGTTGAAAATGAGATGAGATACGTCGGCAGCCTGCGAGAGCGAGCCAAAGGGTTTTGCAATGTCACATCGACGACCGCAAAACCATGCGCCGCCTCATCTGGCTGCGAGAACAGCTGATCGTAATGCTCGAACGTGCGTACCCGATCAACACGGCATCGTATATCCGCGAGCGTAAAAAAGCGATGCATTCCTGGTGTTTGCGCTACCGCGGGGGTCAGGGATGAACATAGAACAGCAATGGCGGCGGTACACGCTACGCTGAGCCAAAGCCGCCCACGTTTGGCCAACGCTCCTCGCTTTCTATGGCAATCACTTGGTGACGGTTGGAAAGGCGCCTCAGCCGCCGGCGTGCCGGCAGCTGCTGTGGGGCACACGGGTTTTTAGTGGATCGTTCCGTTCAGGCCGCTCGGGAAGAAAGGCGTTGCAATGCCGATCACCTCAGAGGTTGTGCGGGCTATCGCTAGGGCATTCGCGTCAACGGTGAAGTACTTCGTTCCGGATGGCGGAGGCAGCACATCTTTCCCGTCTATTGGACTCGTGGCGACGCCTGCTTCTGCAACGAGCAGCCGGACGTTGCCGCTGTGCAAGGCTTCGGTGCCGAGGATCTGGGCGGCCGTCGCGAGGATAGCCTTGGATTGGATGAGCGGGGCGGCCCCCAAGTAGGCGCTTACACCCGTGTCCTCAAGCGCCCGCGATAATATAAGGAAAGACGTCTGAGTCGTGCATGAAACGATCGCGTCTAGTTTGATCGCCGGCTTCGCGATGGCATTTGCACCCAGGGCGCCACGAAGCAGGTTCACGTGGGCGACTTCGTCGGTGTATATCTGCTGTGCTATCGAAGCGATTCGGGGATCTGAAAAAGAAACCAAATGTCCGCCCGTCGTAGGGCCAGGTGTGCCCGTGCCGCTGATTCCAACTCCATGCGAAGCGATGCTCGCACCGGTCACAGCAAAAGAATAGAATTCCGCTTCGAGGTATTCAAGATTGAGCGCGAAGTTCAAGATGTCAAAATCAGTTAGCGAGGAAGAACTGAGATTGGTACCTGTTTGCGCATGCGCAGGGCCGCCCACAAAGCCGCCGGCCGTTGAGCAGGCTGCACCCAGCAGAGCTCCTGTGCCTATCAGGCCGAGAGCGGCTGCTCGCGAAACAAGTTCATTCCTGGGCGCTGGTTTCTCTTCAATCATGGTGCTCTTTCTAAAATCGTCTGGTTTGCAGACATGAATTCAAAGGCTGATTTCGCCGGGCGGTGTCCTCTGGACGCCTGCATGAGGCGATTACTTCCTTTGTAGAGTACTATGGAGGCTACTATTTCACGGGGAAGTGTTACTAAACAATCTCTGCAAATATTTCAAGACCAACCCTAGGGCCGCTGTGCCCCAGGATCAGGCGCGCTTACGTCGCAGCGAGGCCCCCTGACCCCTAAGCGCTTCCCCAATCGTTTCTGCACTGTTTCCAAGCAGATACGCCGCGACCGCAACCTCAACCAGCGCAG
This sequence comes from Vulcanimicrobiota bacterium, assembly GCA_030948745.1. GTDB lineage: Bacteria > Vulcanimicrobiota > Vulcanimicrobiia > Eremiobacterales > Eremiobacteraceae > JALYZS01. The sequence continues at coordinate 8,992 of JALYZS010000251.1, forward strand.
AGACCGAAACACGGTTGTCTTTTGCCGCAGCTTCAAGTCTCCGCGCGAGACTTTTCGGGAAGGTCAGGCTAAGGCGAATTAATGGTGGCGGCTGCATGCCATCGAATAACGATGGATGGCCGCTTTTGGATGACTTGGAGCCGCATCGCAAGCTGGCGGAAGCTTACTCAGACGGCCGGCACCTCGATCTCCGGAGAATCGGAAAACAAAGCAACAAACAAATGGGGTGGTTGTGACCACCCCATAGGTTCCCGTTGCCCGGACCCAGCATCGCGATTCTTCGACTCGGTGCTCGCTCTGCGCTGGGCAGCGCTTGCTCTAGAGACGCGCGTTTATCACCGCGTTGACGCCCACGCCATAGACGCGTTTGAAGCCGCGCAGCACGTTAAGGTTGTCGACCGGCACGAGCGCTCGGACCTGCCAGACGTTGTTGTTCCAGTCGGCGGCGAATTCACCGACCGCTTGCGTGCGATCGACCGCATAGGCCGGGCCGCTCACTTGCGCGGCGCCGAGGTAGGTCGCGCTGCCGATCGTCACGATCGGTACGACTTTCGTCTTGCCGCGATTGGCGACATGATTCGTCAACATGAGATTGTCGATGAACGAGTTGAGGGGTGCGGCCACTGCTTTCACGGCCAAGATACCGCCTGCGCCGATGAGCACCTTGTTGAGCAACGAGTCGGCATTCACCGCCGTCAGCGGCGCCAACGAGAGCATGGCCGAGAGTGCTCCTGCGATCACTGCCTTCTGTGTTGTCACGCTAATCTGGCTCCTTTTCTGCTGCGAGTTACGTCATGCTGATAACGCGCCTCGGCGCCGTAAGGTTACGGCCGCTTTGTCTCCTCATACCCAGGTAGGAGCAGCGTCATGCGCGGGACAGGCTTTCGAAAATGGCGCTCAGAACCGCGCAGACGTGTATCAGAATCTGCGCGCGTTCATCGCGGCGCTGCGCGACGCGGGCGAACTGCGCGAGATCGCTGCACCGGTCGACCCGTGTCTGGAGATCACCGAGATCGCCGACCGCTGCGTCAAAAGCGGCGCGCACGCCCCGGCGCTGTTGTTCAGCAACGTCAAGGGGTCGCGTTATCCGCTGCTCATCAACGCGGTCGCAAGCGAGCGGCGCATGGCGCTTGCTCTCGGCGTCGCGCGCCTCGACGAACTCGGACAGCGCGTTCGTGGCCTGCTCAAACTCGCGCAGCCGGGAAGCATGGCCGATAAGTTCGGAGCACTGCTGCAGCTCAACCGCCTTGCCGCGCTCCTACCACGCACCGTGCGGTCTGCGCCCTGCCAAGACGTGATCTACGAAGGTGACGCCGTCGACCTGCGCGCGCTCCCGGTGTTGACCTGCTGGCCCGAGGATGGCGGGCCGTTCATTACCTTGCCGATGGTCTTCACGAAAGACCCGCGCAGCGGCGCGCAAAACATGGGCATGTACCGGATGCAGGTCTACGACCGACGCACGACCGGCATGCATTGGCAACGTCACAAACATGGCCGCGAGCACCAAAAATCATCGCCGGCCGATGCGAAGATGCCGGTGGCCGTCGCGATCGGAGCCGACCCCGCGACCGTGTACGCAGCCAGCGCACCGCTGCCGCCCGGGATCGATGAGACGTTGCTCGCCGGGTTCCTGCGTGGCAAGAGCGTGCCCATGGTGGAGTGCAAGAGCGTGGATCTCAAGGTGCCCGCCGAGTCCGAATTCGTCCTCGAAGGGTATGTCGACAATGCTGAGTTGCGCCGCGAGGGACCCTTCGGCGATCACACCGGTGTCTATTCACCGGCCGATGACTACCCGGTCTTCCACGTGACATGCATGACACAGCGGCGCGATCCGGTGTACTGGACGACCATCGTGGGCCGGCCGCCCATGGAGGATGCGTGGCTGGGCAAAGCGACGGAACGCCTCTTCTTGCCGTTACTGCAGCAACTGATGCCGGAGATCGTGGATTACCACTTCCCCGTCGAGGGAATTTTTCAGAACCTCGTGCTCGTCTCCATCCGCAAGCGCTACCCAGGCAACGCGAAGAAAGTCATGTATGGGTTGTGGGGCCTCGGCCACATGATGATGCTCACCCGCAATATCATCGTCGTCGACCATGACGTCGACGTGCAGAACCTGTCGCAGACCGCGTGGGTGGCGCTCAATAATGTCGACGCCGGACGCGATCTCGTGCTCGCACCCGGTCCCGTCGACGCGCTCGACCACGCGGCTCCGCAGCCCTTGCTCGGCACCAAGCTCGGCGTGGATGCCACGCGTAAGACGCGCGAAGAGGGATACCTGCGCGGGTGGCCGGCCGACAGCCTGATGCGGGATGACGTCAAAGCGGCCGTCTCGCGCCGCTGGTCTGAATTCGGCCTGGATCGTGAGTCCTCGCGATGATCGCGGCCGCGCGCGATTTCTTGACCGAGATCAAATTCGAACACACCTTGTTCGCGCTGCCCTTCGCATACGTCGCAGCGCTGCTGGCGGCGCACGGTGTGCCGCAGCTGCGCATCTTGGTGTGGATCACGCTCGCGGTGGTGGGCGCTCGAACCGCGGCGATGGCCGCAAACCGCTTGCTCGACGCGCGCCTGGACGCCAAGAATCCGCGCACCGCGCGCAGGCTCCTGGCCTCGGGCCGCCTCGCACCCGCGGTGATGATCTGGGCGTGCATCGCAGGCTTGGCGCTGCTCGCCCTCGCCGCCGCGCGCCTGAACCCACTGTGCCTCATCCTGCTGCCGGTGGGCGCGCTCGCCGTGCTCATCTATCCGCTCGTGAAGCGCTGGACCTGGGGCGTGCACTTCGTCCTGGGAGCGGTGGATGCGCTCGCGCCCCTCGGCGCATGGATAGCCGTCACGGGGAAGTTCGAGCCCGGCGCGGTGCTGCTGTTCGTCGCCGTGACGCTATGGGTCGCGGGCTTCGACGTGCTCTATGCGCTCATGGACCGCGACTTCGACGTGCGCGAGAACGTGCGTTCCATCCCGGCCCGCTTCGGCAGCGCAGCTGGCCGCAGGCTGCCGCAAGTCCTGCACGTCCTCGTCGTACTGGCATTGGGAGTGCTGGGCCTGGTCGCGGCGGTCCGGCCGCTATATTGGCTGGGCGTGTTCTTCGCGGCGGTGCTCGTGGTATACGAGCTGCGCCTGATCGCCAGGCAGTCCGACTTCTCCGCATTGAACCATGCGATCTTCAATGCCAACATGCTGTTCTCGGTCGCATTTTTTTTGAGCACCGCGGCGTCGGTGTTCAGCGCATGAACGGCGAAGGAGACTCTATGTCCACAGCCTCCCTCTTCACTCGCGTCGCGCTCGCGTGCGGTGCGCTCGCCGTCGCAGCGCTCGCACCGCTTGCGGCGGCAGCCGATTTCCCGCCCTATGCGAAGGTGCTCGGCATCGCCGTCATCGCACCCCTCTCGGGCCCCGAAAAACAGCTCGGCCTGGATATCTCCGCGGGCGTCGACGCCGCAGTCGCCGATGCCAACGCGCAGCGCGGCTTGACCGACTTCGCCTGGGTGACGCATAGTTTCGACGACCAGGCCGATCCCGGCATCGCGCAGCAGCAGGCGCAGTTCGCCCTCGTCGACCCGGGCACGGCGTTCATCATCGGACATCTCGGCGGCCAAGAAACATTGCTGGCCGAAAGCGTCTATCACGAGCAAGAAGTGCCACTCATCATCCCCACCGCGTCGCTCGCCCGCCTCACGCAACAAGGTTACGACAACGTCTTTCGGGTGTGCCCACCTGACACAGTCGAAGGCCAGTTCGACGCGCGCTACGCAGAGCGCACGCTCAAAGCCACGAAGGTGGCGGTTGTGTGGCAGCAGGACGACGTGGGGGCGAACACCGCGACGGGTTTCATGAACTACGCCGCCGGCGGAAAGCTCAAGGCGCAAGACTTCCCGGTAGACTTGGATCTCAAGCACGTGGCCGACGTCGTCGCGAAGGTCCAGGCGTATGCGCCTGACTGGTTATTCCTCACGGGAAACGGCGCCGACATGGGCAAGGTGCTCAAAGCGTTGCGCAAGGCGGATGTTACCACGCCCGTGCTCGGCAGCAGCAGCCTGCACAGCGATGCGGTCGCCAAGGCGCTGGGCGCTGACGGGAACGACCTGCTTGTGAGCTCGTGCGTGCCGCCGGTGAACCTCATGCCCACGGCGCAGGTCTTCACGCGGCGCTACCAAGCGCAGCATGGCAGGCTTTCGAGCTACGCGTTGTACGGCTACGTCGCGGCGCAGATCGCCATCAGCGCAGCCGAGCAAGCGGGCAGCGCCGACAAACGCACGCTGATCCGCAAACTCTCCACCGGCCAATTCGAAACAGTCGTGGGTCCTATCGGCTTCCGCACCGGGGGCGACGTGAGCGATCCGAACGTCTACTTCTATCGCTACGATGCGAAAGCAGGCTTCAAGTACGCGGGCTCGGTCTATCCGAACCCGCTCATCCTGCGTTAGCGGGATCTGACGGCGCGGGCGTCAGCGCTTCTTGGCGACGACCTTGCGCATGCCCGGAGCGCTGCCCGCAACGGTGTTGCTCGGCTCGAACCCCGAGGCGGCGAGTAACGCGCGTACTTCTTCTTCCGTATAGTACTGGCGGCAGCGCGCGAACTCGCGCATCTTGCCGTCCGCGGGGACGACGTAGGAACGCAGGACTTCGGCCTTTGCGTCGGCATCGTAGAGACGTTCATCCAGCTGCAGATGCGTACCGTCGATGAATAGCGAGGTCTCCGCTTGCACGAAGCGCCACGTGCGCAAGTCATTCGTGCTCACGCCATTCGCGTCTAAGAACTCTGCGACGAACATGCCGCCGGGCACGAGCGCGCGCTCCACGCGCGCGACGAGATCCTTGGCATGCGCGGGACTGAAATCCGATAGGCCGCCGCAGGTGACGTACGCGGCATCGTAGGCGTCTTCAAACGAAATGCTCAGGACGTCGACTTGGCGGTAGTCTACGTTGAGCCCGAGGTTGCGTGATGTCTCGCGCGCGAGCGAAACGGGGCCAGGGCCGATGTCGATGCCGGTCATCTTGCAGCCGCGCAGCGCCATGGCGATGGCGTGGCGTCCGTTCCCGGAGCACAAATCGATGACGCGCGCCTTCGGGCGCACGTTCAGCGCTGTGATGAGCTCGTCGACTTCCTCGCCGGTCTCCTTCATGCCGTAGAGCTCTTGATAGTTCGCGCGCCGCACGAACCGCCCGGAGAACTCTTCCTCACCCCACGGATAAGTGGTCACGTCCGCCCATGGCTTGGGCCGTTCTTTTCGATCAGCTGCTGCTTTGATCAATTCTTCAAGCGGGCTGGGCGCGGGTGGCGCCATCGGCGGTATGGTTTTGACCTCAACGGCCATGATATCGGCTCCTACGGACAAAAAAATAAAATGCGCGGTCCGGACCTGCAGGCATTCCGCGACTTATATTGTTCATCGGCCCGGCGGCGGCCATATTGAGCGCGCAGCCGCATGAATAGGGCTTTGGGGGTGTGAGCGCCGTCATGTTGCCGCGGACCATGCCGTCAAGCCGACGCCGGCCGCAGAGCCGATGACCGTGGCCAGCGCATTGACCGCATCGTTATCAAGCCACGCCCAACCCCGGACAAGCCTGACAGGACCGGCACAACCGTGCAGCTTGGTCTCGCTCAGTTCGCCGCAGGTATCGCATTGCCATACGGCTTGCAGCGAAGCTCCCAAGACCGAATCCGCCAGACTGCCTGCAGCGCCGCTTACTGCGCCGATGGCCAGCCAAGGCGCAGCCGGCACGAGCGGGTGCGGCGAGCACAGCCACGCGACAACGCCGCAGAACAGACCGCCCAGCGGAGCTGCTAGCGTGCCTGCCGCTGTGATCGCTCCCGATGCGCCGGCCCTCGCGCGCCGCAGCGTGAGAATCGATCGCGGGCCTTTGCCGAACAGCGCACCGATCTCCGTTGACCATGTGTCGCCGCAGGCCGCGCCGATCGCCGCGAATGCGCCGAAAAGCAGCGCGGTATGCGCGATGGAACCCTGTGACTCAAGCGCACTCACGACCGCCAGCAGGGCGGCGGCGCCGCCGTTGGCGATGACTTGCGCGGCATCGCGGCGGGCGGACTT
>JALYZS010000277.1 GCA_030948745.1 Vulcanimicrobiota bacterium
GATGCTCGACAAGCAGATCTATCGCAATCTCGCGACGCCGACGAGCGCCGATCTGGACGGCATCAAATCCAAGTACGAAGAAGTCGCCGAGCGTGTCGGGAGGTTCGACAAGCGCTCCGGCGGTTTCGTGGGCATCATCATGGGCTCCGCATCGGACGCCGCGCACGCCGATCGCATCGCCAAAGCGCTCACCGCGCTGGGCGTGCCGTCGCGCCGGCACGTCGCCTCGGCGCATAAGACGCCGTCATACGCGTTGCAGCGCGTGCAGCAGCTCGACAGCGCGCTCGGCCGCGTCGTCTACGTCACGATCGCCGGCCGCAGCAATGCGCTGTCAGCATTCGTGGACGCGTCGACCGCCAATCCGGTGATCGCCTGCCCTGTGATCGGCGCGAACTGGGGGGGCATGGAAGTGCTCTCGAGTCTGCACCTGCCGGGCGGCGTCGCAAGTGCTGTCGTTCTGGAACCTGAGAATGCCGCGCTGGCGGCGGCCAAGATCCTCGCCAGCGACGACAGCGTGCTGTACGGGCGCGTGCTCGTCTCGCAATATCGCAGCCGCGCGCAGGTCATGGAAGCCGACGCACGCCTAAACGCGGATAGTCACGGCAACGGCAAGACCAGCGCTCCGTGACGGTGACCGCCTCGCGCGATCCGGTCGCACACGCAGCCGAGCCCCTCGTGGTCGAGGGCGACGACGAACAACTCTTGCGCCTCGCCAAAAGCGAGGCGCTCGCGCTCACGCCCGCCGAGTTGCGTCAGATCGTCGCGCGTATCGGCCGCAATCCTACGCGCGCCGAGGCGCACGCGTTCGCGATCCAGTGGAGCGAGCATTGCTCCTATAAGAGCAGCCGCGCCTTGCTCGCGCAGCTACCGACGCGCAGCCCGGATGTGCTCGTTCCAGTCGGCGAAGATGCGGGCGTGCTCCGGCTCGGGCAGATCGAGGGCGAGGATTACGGCGTCGTCGTCGCCCATGAAAGCCACAACCACCCTTCGCAGGTCGTGCCGTTCGAAGGGGCGGCCACGGGCGTCGGCGGCATTTTGCGTGACGTCTTGTGCATGGGCGCGCACATCGCGGCGACCGCCGACCCGCTGCGCTTCGGTCCGCCCGTGCCCGGCTCGCACGCGGCCTACGTCGCCGCAGGCGTCGTGGATGGCATCGCGTCGTACGGCAACGCCGTCGGCGTGCCCAATCTTGCGGGCGACGTCTACTTCCATCCGTCGTATCGCGAGAATTGCCTCGTCAACGTCGTCGCGCTCGGCTTCGTGAAGGCAAGCGAGATCATCCACAGCCGTGTGCCGCCGGAGGGCGGTGGTTACGACCTGATCCTCGTCGGCAAAGCCACTGACGCCTCGGGCTTCGGCGGCGCCGCCTTCGCGTCGCTGACACTCGACGCAACCGAAGCGCACGCCAACAAGAGCGCTGTGCAAGTCCCCGACCCGTTTTTGAAAAACGTCATCATGCGCGCGAGCTACGCCGTGTTCGATGAGGTGCGCCGTCAGGCTATTCCGGTCGGCTTCAAGGATCTTGGAGCGGGCGGCATCATGGGTGCGTCATCGGAATTGTGCAGCGCGGGCGGCTTCGGCGCTGCGATCCAGCTCGACGCCGTGCCGCAAGCCACGCCAGGCTTGCCGCCGTTCGTCGTCGCCTGTGCCGAGACGCAGGAGCGCATGCTGTGGGCCGTGCCGCCTTCGTTCAGCCAGCAGGTGCTCGCGATCTACAACGAACGCTTCACGCTGCCCGACATCTCCGCCGATGCGCGCGCGGCCATCATCGGCCGCGTCACAACTGAGGACCGGTATGTCGTGCGCAGCGGTTCGACCGTCGTGTGCGACCTCCCGATAAAAGGACTCACCGAATCCGTGCGCGCGGCGTGGCCGATGGCCCCAGCGCCCGCTCTACCCGCCGGCAGCACGCGCATCGAGGTGGACGACGTCAAAGGCGCACTGTTGCGGATCATGGCACATCCGGATGTGTGCAGCCGCGGCGCGCTCATCCAGCACTACGACTCCGTCGTGCGCGGAGCGACCGTCATCCCGCCGGGGTACGCGGATGCAGGCGTGGCGATCGTGTCGCGCCGCTCGCCGCTCGGCGTCGCCCTGTCGGTGGATGGCAACGCGCGCTACGGCGCCGTTTCAGCGCGGCAAGCCGCCGCACACGCCGTCGTCGAATCGGCGCGCAACGTGGCCGCCGTTGGCGCCACGCCAATCGGCTTGACCGACTGCCTCAACTATGGGAGCCCCGAAGACCCCGTGCAATACCGGCAGTTGGCCGACGGCGTCGAAGGTCTGGCC
>JALYZS010000296.1 GCA_030948745.1 Vulcanimicrobiota bacterium
GCGCCGCGCAGACGGCGAAATTCGCATGGTATTACGCCAAATTCGGCGCGAAGGACATGTATTTAGAAGAAGAACGCCGAGCGCTTGACTACGGCTTGTCGCGGGCGACGGTCAGTGCTGCCGCGAGCGGTTTCGGCTCCCCCCCGCGCTGGGCCAAGCAGCAAGATCTGCTGGCTCAACTGGCCGTGCGCTGATGCTGGCCACGGTCCTGGCGGCCGTGAGCCTGAGCGCCGGCTTCACTGGGAGCCTTGGCGGCGCTTCATTAGATATACCGGTTTTGAGCGTCGTCCGCAGCCTCGGCATGCCGTCGCTCGTGCAGAGCACCGACGACGGCCAGGAGTGGCGCTGGTTCAACGCCCGCGGACTGGACGTCGACCTTCTCGCCGACGACGCCTTGACGGTGCACCAGATCCTTGCGAGCCGGCCCGAGGCGGTCGAAGGCAAGCCGTTCCCGCTCGTGCAGCCGGCGGAGCTGCCGCTCCTGGAAGCGCCGCTCGCCGAGGCGAGCAAAGCGCTGACCGCAGCCGGCGGCCGTCTCGCGGAGTCCGGCGGTGCGGCGGTCGCGTTGTGGCGCTTCGCGGGCGCGTTCGTCGCGCTGCAGCCGGCGCGCGCGCATGTCGCAAAAATTCTCGTGCTCGACGAGTGGGCAGCGCGGCGCTTCGGCTATTTCGGATCCGGCGTCATGCTCGGCGCGCATCGCGCCCCGCGTCTTACGCATCAGCCTGCGGTGGACTATCCGCACGCAGCGATCGCGAGCCGTGCGCAAGGCGTCGTCATCGTACGTGTCGACGTGGCCGCGAGCGGCGCGGTGAAGAACGCCGTCGTGCTGCTCTCTTCGGGCAACAGCGACATCGATGCGGCGGAAATGCAAAGCATGCGCCGATCCAGTTTCCGCCCGGCGCGCTGTGACGGTCAGCCCTGCGATGGGGTGTTCTTGGACCGCGAGGAATACACGCTAGGAGAGTGAGCCCTCGTGCAGCGCGCGCCACACGCGTTCCGGGGTCATGGGCACCGTGTGCGGTGCGGCGCCGGCGGCAGCGCGGATGGCATTGCCGATCGCCCCTGCCGGCGTCGTCACGGGCGGTTCGCCCACGCCTTTGATGCCGTGCGGGCCCTCGGCCGACGGGGACTCCACGAGAATGCACTCGATGGGCGGCGCGTCGACGCTGGTCGGCAGCAAGTAATCGTCGAGCCCGGTGTTGACGATGCCCTGCGCGTTGAAGTGCAACTCCTCGCTCAGCGCATAACCCAAGCCTTGCACCGCGCCACCTTCGATCTGACCCATGACGCCGGTCGGGTTGATTGCAAAGCCGACGTCCTGCGCGGTGACGAGTTTTTTGACCTCGACCCTGCCCGTGTCACGGTCGACGCTCACCTCGGCCGCAGTCGTGGTGAACGACGGCGCCATCCAGCTGGGGAAATCATGCGTCTCCACGAGCGACGCGTCGAACTCAGGCTCGTCGACCTCTTGCGCCTCGCCCCGCGCGCTGACGGTGCCGCCCGCCGCCGCCGCGATCGCGCCGAGCGTGACTGCGTGGTCCGGTGCGCCGCGCACGCAGGCACGTCCATCATGCAGCTCGATGTCGTCGGCGCGTGCTTCGAGCATGTGCTCGGCGCGCGCGAGCAGCTGATCGCGCACAGCGAACGCGGCCTTTTCCACCGCCTGTCCGGCGGAAAACGTTGACGCGCTGCCGCCGACGCCGCCGTCGTAGGTCCGCGACGCGGTATCCGCGAGTGTCAGGCTGATCGCAGACGGATCGACGCCGAGAGCCTCCGCCACCAGGATGGGCAGTCCGCCCGCTGCCGATCCGGTGCCCACTTCAGGATTGCCGGAAGCGACGGCGACCGACCCATCGGCGTGGATGGTGACGGTCGCCTCCGAGCGGCCGCAGGACGAGAACCACCACGAACAGCTCAAGCCGCGGCCATGGCCGGGCGCCGTCGGCGTGCCCCAGCCGATGGCCGTGGCCGCGCGTTCGAGCGTCTCTTTCGCGCTGACGGATGGCAACGTCTGACCGGTCGCGGTCTGATCGCCATCGCGCCACACGTTGTGCAAGCGCAGCGCGAGCGGGTCGATCCGCAACGCTCGTGCGAGCTCATCGATGTGCATCTCTTTGGCCCAGGTCGCTTGCGGGCCGCCGGGTGCACGCACCGAGCCCGCGATCTGTTTGTTCGTGTACACCAAGCTCGCGCGCAGGTCGACGTTGGGGACGCGGTAGGGAGCCGATGCGATCATCGTCGCGATGAGCGCTGTGCCGGCCCCGTAACCGATGTAGGCGCCGGTGTCGAACAGAAACGTCGCCTGCATGGCCAGCAACGTGCCGTCCGCGGCCGCGCCCGAACGGAAGTGCGCGCTGCCGCCGTGGCGTGGGAAGACGTTGAGCCCGTCTTCGTGGCGCGACCACACCAGCCGCACCGGGCGGTCGCAGCGTAATGCGAGGGCGGCTGCGTACCATTCCGCCGCCATGATGATCTTGCCGCCGAATGCGCCACCCACATACTGGTTGATGAAGCGCACCCTATCTGGCGGCAGGTCGAAGAACTCGGCCAGCTCCTCGCGATTGCTGTAGGGGCTTTGCGATCCGCACCACACCGTCAGCCCGCCATCCGGTTCACGCCGAGCGAGCGCGGCGCGCGGCTCGATGTAGCCCGGGATGCCAGGGGAGAACGTGAAGCTCGATTCCAGCACGACATCGGCACGTTTGAGCGCTGCTTCGACATCGCCGCGGTGCACGCGGCTGTAGCCGCACAGGTTGCCTTTGAGCACCCGGTTGCGGGTCTTCTCGTACTTCTTCCAGTCGGGATGCACGAGGGGCGCGTCGCGTGCGATCGCTTCGTCGATGCTCATCACCGCCGGCATCGGCTCGTAGACCACCTCGATAGCGTTCGCGGCAGCACGCGCCTGCTCGTCGCTTTCAGCGGCGACCGCGGCGAGCGGTTCACCGCGGTAACGCACGTGGGTGAGCGGGAACAAGTGTTGGTCTTTGATGCCGAAGTCGAGCGGCTTGTGCGGCGTGTTGCCGCTATACGCGATCGCTGCGACGCCCGGCATGGCGCAGGCCCGGCTGATATCGATGCTGCGGATCTTCGCCATGGAGTGCGGCGAGCGCAGCACGGTTGCGCGCAGCGCAGCCTCGAGCTGGATGTCGGCTGTATAGCGCGCAGCGCCGCGCACTTTCTCCTGCGCATCCCGGCGCGGTTGCGGACGACCGATGAGCCGTGCCACGCTGCGCTCCTTCAGGCCCGGGCGCG
>JALYZS010000342.1 GCA_030948745.1 Vulcanimicrobiota bacterium
GTTTTGGAATTCGCTTGGGTCGAGCAAGCTCAGGTCAAAATCACCGGTGTTCGAGTTGTTGAGCTGATGTCCGTCGATGTCGATGACCGTTTCCGACGGATCGGGCCCGCGCAGGGCGGCACTTTGCGGCAACCCCGGTGCTCCGCCGGCGGGCCGAGTCATCGTGAGGGCGATCTGTTGCGATAAGACGTCGCTGAGCTGCTCGATCCCTTGACCGGCCAGATCTTGAGGATCGAGACTGACTGACGGAGCAGAGGCGTGTGATAGTGCTTGATTGCCATTCACCCTTATGGTACCAAGCGAGACCAGTGATGAATTTGCCGCTGGCGCCAACCTTACTTCAACGCTGACTATTTCCGGCGGCTTTACCTTCAAATCCTGAATTGTGACCGCTGCGAACCCGGGCGCCGAGGCCCGCACCCGGCAGGTCCCTTCAAAGGTCACCGCTATGGCGAACTTTCCATTCGCATCGCTTGTGACTACGCCGGATGCGAAGGCGGGGCCGGAATTCTGGCTGACTGAAATCGTCGCGCCCGCAACCGGGTGACCCGCTTCATCGATGACACTGCCAACGACCCAGGCTATGGGCTGTATTTGGGGTGATGCCGCAGCCGGCTGCGCCACCACCATCACCAGTGCGAATGCCAGCGCGGCCAAGCGGCGAACCTTCGTTAGGCTTTGCATGCGGTGAAAGGAATCGGTCGCAACGCGCATCTCGCTCCTCCTACCCTCCGCCGGCGCCAACCCGATCGGCGCTCGGCTCAACCATGAGCGCGGGGTCGAGGATCTTGTCCAGTTCTTCGCCGGAGAGTTGCGTGCGCTCGCGCGCTATCTCACGGACGGTCTTCCCCGTCTTGGCAGCTTCCTTGGCGATGGCCGCCGCAGCGTCGTAGCCGATGATCGGAGCCAGCGACGTGCCGATCGCCAGGCCACGCTCCACCATCTCGGGGCCTTTGCTCGTCGCGCTGATGCCGTCGATGCATTGCGTCGCGAGGTTCGTGCACGTGCGCGCCAGCAAGTCGATGGATTGCAGCAGGTCGTATGCCACGACCGGCATGCTCAAGTTGATCTCGAAATTGCCGCTCTGCCCGCCGATCGTGATCGTGCTGTCGTTGCCGATCACCTGCGCGCAGACCATGAGCGCGGATTCACAGATCACCGGGTTGACCTTGCCCGGCATGATGGACGAGCCAGGTTGCACCGCCGGCAGGTCGATCTCACCGATGCCCGCGCGTGGTCCTGAGCCGAGCCAGCGGAGGTCATTCGCGATCTTCGTGAGCGACACGGCAACCGTTTTCAGCGCACCACTCGCAAACACACAGCTGTCGAGGCTGGATAGGGATTGGAAGTGGTTGCTCCTCTCGCACAGCGGCAGATCGGTCATCTGTGCGAGCAACGCTGCGGCGCGGCGAGCGAATTCCGGGTGGGTGTTGATGCCCGTGCCGACCGCCGTGCCGCCGAGGGCGATCTCACACAGCTCGTCCTGCCCCAGCTGGACACGCTGGATACCACGTTCGATCTGCCCTGCATAGCCGAGGAATTCTTGACCGAGCCGGATCGGCGTCGCATCTTGCAAATGCGTGCGGCCGGTCTTGATCACTCCCCAGAACTCTTTGGACTTACGCTGCAGCGACTCGCCCAGCGTGCGCAACGCGGGGATGAGGTCTTCGTGGATCGCACCCGCCGCAGCGATATGGATAGCGCTTGGGATGACGTCATTGCTCGACTGTCCGAAGTTCACGTGATCGTTGGGATGGATGCGCGCGTCTTGGCCGCCGGCGCCGATCGTCGCGTGGTTGGCGATGACCTCGTTCGCGTTCATGTTCGTCGAGGTGCCCGAGCCGGTCTGGAAGACATCCAGCACGAAATGGTCGTCGAGCTTCCCATCGGCGACGTCTTGCGCGGCTGCGACGATGCGCGCCGCGATGGCGGCGTCAAGCAGGCCCAGTTCGGCGTTGGTCCGGGCCGCCGCGTGCTTGATCTGACCGAGCGCACGGATGAAGCGGCGTGGAAAACGCAGCCCGCTGACGGGGAAGTTCAGCGCCGCCCGCTGCGTGCTGGCGCCATGCAGGGCGGCTTTGGGGACCTGCATTTCCCCCATGGAATCGCGCTCGGTCCGCGTCCCGGGCTGTTTGGGGTCCATCATGACACTCCGTCGTGCGTCCGAAAACTATTACTGATGCCAATCGAGTGTGAAAACTTCGCTTCGCGGGCTGGCGCAGGCCCCCCCTGGCCGGGATTCGACGCTAGTCGTTGGGGTCGCCGATGAGCACCTCCACGTCCCTTTTCGAGTTCTCCGAGCCCGAAGGCGCTGAGCGCTGGGTCGCAAAGCCCGGGCGCCAAACCGCCTTTCCTCTGTCCATTCGCAACGAGACCCAAGAGGGGCAAGACGTCGCCGTCTGTGTGGAAGAGCCCACCGACTGGGCCTGGGCGACGCCGCAGCGTATCAGCCTGGATCCAGGCGATCTCGCGACGGTCTCCATCATATTCTCTCCAAACCGTGAGACGACGATCGCCGCCGGCGAGCATCGCGCGGCTATCCGCATCCGGGATCTTGAAGGCGTCATCTTCGCCGAATGCACGCGCACGTTCGAAGTCGAGGAGCGCCAGGAGCTGGCGATGGCCGTGACCTTGCGCGGCCCGCTCATGAGCTTTGGATTGGCCGAGGGTTTTGTGCTGCATTGCAACCTCGTCAACCGAGGGAACGTCGATGTGTCCGTGACACCCGTCGGCGACCCGCATGCCAGCCTCACCTTCAGCCGGCGCACGGTGCAGGTCCCGTTCCAGGGTGAAGTCTCGTTCGACATCGAGGTGCGCTGGAACGCGTCGCAACGTGCCAACCATCCCGACATAGTGACGCTGCGGGTGCCGTATCGCGACGGCGAGGCGTCCGCTGCCATCGAGTGGCGCTACATCGCCGACGCGCTCGATCCGTTCATGCCGATCTACTCGACACCGCAGGAAGACGACGAGCTGATCTCGCTCTCCTGGATGCAGCAGCCGGAAACGCACGTCGAACGGCGCATGCGGCATTCGCCCCTCGACGGTGATGGAGCGCGCCAATTCCCGGCTGTGCGCGATGAAGGCGGCAGCGTGGTTGCTTCAGCCGATGCAGCACCTGACCGCACGACATCCGGTGCCATCGAACAGCCGGCTGCAGCACACGCCAATGCAGCACCGGCAGCGGACAGGGCGACCTGGCAGCGGCCGGCGCCGTTTTTCTTTCCAGGCAAGAGCCGCCCCATCCAGTACACCTATGGGCGGCGCCTCAACCCGTGGTGGCCTATCGTGCAGAAAAGCGCGGGCCGTTGGCGCATCAAGCCGCTGCCGCTGTTGCTGTTCGTGATCGCCGCAGAGGGCATGGTCATCGGAATGCAACAGTCGCAGCACGACGCGTTCGAATCCGCCGCCGGCGGGAAGATCCCGCCGATCACGCGCGCGCTGCGCTTCATCCCAAACACCGCCGAGGCCATCGTGGGGTACGGGCAGCACGCGCTCTTAGTGACGTTGCACGGTGTGCATCCGTTGCGCGGGTCCGCTGTTGCGGCGCACGCTGCGGCGCCTCTCGCCCGGAGGGCGGCCACAGTTCGACCGCGCAAACGCACCGCACATGCGCAGTCGAAGCACACGGCTCGTGCTGTTCCGACCGCGGCGCCTGCCGTTCGCAGCCCGGCGCGCACGGCATCCCACGCGGTCGCGTTCACGGGACCGGCGACCGTCCGCTCTTTCTCCGCGCACTACAGCAAGCCGGATGCGGTCGTGATCGAGTTCGTCAATCACGGTCTGCGTGACGTGCAGCTCACACTCGCCGACGGCGGCACGATCTTGTACAGAGCTTCGCAACTCGAAAGCGGCACGCTGCGTATCCGTGTGCCCAAGCGCTGGGGCCATCCGCTGCAGGCTTTTCTCGTCGGCAGCGCCCCGCGCGGCGTCGTGATGCAGCGACGGATCTGGATCTGGAAACCGAACCTGCGGAAAAGCTAGTCCCGCACCGGCATCAGTGCGGCAGCGGTTTTCCGGGCCGTTGAAACGTGAACACCTCGGTGCCGGCGGGCACGTTGGGCACGATTTCCCCGACCACCGACAACGAGCCGGCGAGCGCCGGCGTGTCGCCACCGAGCGCGGCGGCGACCTCTTCGTAGTAGACGCCGAAATGCGGCAAGGCGGTGCTCTGCACGAACTCGAGCGCGGCCGCGTCATAATCCGCATCGTCCGAGCCGCCTGCCTCGAGGGGCTGGCCTTCCCAGTATCTGACAAATGACCATTCGCCCGCGGCGTCGCTGTACCTCAGGTGCAGCGTTTCGGCGCGCAGCAAATCGGATAGCCCTTCCGCCAACCCGCCGTCATCGCGCGGGTGACCGTCCTCAAGGATCGCTGTCCAGCCGTCGTGTTGCGGCATGACGGCGAAGCTGCGCACGCGTTTCGCGGCGATGCTGGAATCGGGCGTCGGTTCCAAGCCGCGCTCCTGTGTCGGCAGACGGTCGGACTCGGTCATCAGCTCGATGAGCGCATCTTCGACGCTGCCGAAGCTGGCGTCTTTGACGTACACGGTGCCGAACTCGAAACCCACCTTCATCGCTGGAAAAGATTGCCCAGCACGAACAGCACGTTCTCGCGACGCTCCGCCAGCCGGCGATAGAAATACCCAGCCCAATGCGTGCCGAACGGCACGTAGACACGCATGCGGTAGCCTTGCCGCGCGATCGCGAGCTGCATCTCGGTGCGAATGCCGTACAGCATCTGAAACTCGAACCGTTCGGAGCCTATGCCCTGCCGCTCCGCAAAGGCGCGTACCGCCTCGATGAGCCGGCGGTCGTGCGTGGCCATGCCGCAATAGACCGCACTGCTGAGCATGCGTTCCGCCAGCTCCATGTAGTTGCGGCGGATGAGCGGCATGCGCTGGATCGCGACTGCCGGCGGTTCTTTGTAGGCGCCTTTGCACAAG
>JALYZS010000331.1 GCA_030948745.1 Vulcanimicrobiota bacterium
GCGTGACGTTGTCGACGTGACCGCCGGAGAGATATTGCGATTGCAGTTGCGTGTCGGTGACGTTGAGGCCGGCCTTGCGCGCCATGATGAGGGCGTCGACGATGACGGATGGCGGCACGCCCATGAGCCGCATGCGCACGAGCGTGAAGATGCCCAGGTGCACGCCAGCCGCCTGCGCGCGGATCCACAGCCCGAACGGGAAGTAGTACAAGAACACAAAGAACAAGACGATGAGGACGAACGCGCCGACAATGACGAGGCCTGGACCGATCACGGGGTGCTCCTTTAGCTGCGCGCGACGAAGATCTTCGAACCCTCGACGCGGACGACGCGGATAGCGGTGTGCGCGGGAATGAAATCACCATCGGTCTGGACTTGAAAGCGGGCGCCGTTGATCGTCGCGACCCCGGCGGGTCGCAAGAACGATTCTGCCATACCGCCGGAGCCCTGCAGACCGCTCAAGTTCGGGGCGGCGGTGTAGCCTTCGACGGCTGACTGCGCGCCTGCGAAAGCCAGGCGGCGCATGAACGCGCTTTCCGGTAGCCAGCGCAGCAGCAAGAAAAAGATGAGCACCGACGCGATGAGCGACAACCCGGTCGTCATGATGCCGATGTAGATCGTCAGGCCGAATGCCAAGACGATGCTCGTCAAGATGAGCAACGTCCCGAGGAGCCCCGACACCCCGTGACCGGGCAGCACGTGCATTTCGAACAGCAACGCGAGCACGCCCAGTGCGAAGAGCGCGAGCACGATCCAGCTGGAGAATCCGGCGACGATGTGCGCACCGAAGAACAGCGCCAAGGCCAAGACGCCGATGATGCCGGCGATCAAATGCAGCGTCTGCATCTCGATGAGCAGGCCCAAGAATCCGATCGTGAGCAGCAATCCCGACACGACCGGATCGGCGACGAACTGCGCGATGCGTTCACCCATGCTCTGTTCTGCGATCTGCAGGCGCGGATACCGGATGCCCGCGGCGCTCAGCGCTGCCACGTCGGTGGGTGCGACCCCGTCGATGAAATGGTGCTTGAGCGCTTGCGCCGGAGACAACGAGAGGATTTCACCCTTGGCCTTCAACCCGGGGATGACGACGGACGGATCGGTCATGCCTGCGGCGATCTGCGGATCGCGGTGGTGCGCTTCGGCGAGCGAGACGAACTCGGCATGCATCGCGGAGATGAATTTGGAAGTGGAGGGGATCGGCTCGGCCGCGCCGATGCTCGAACCGGGCGCCATGTAGATCTTATCGCACGACAGCGCGATGAGGGCGCCCGCCGACCAAGCGCGCTCTTGCACGTAGGCGATCGTGGGTATGCCCGCGCCGGCGAGCGCGTCACGGATGTCGTTGGCATCGTCGACGACGCCCCCGTTCGTGCGCAATACGACGAGAATCGCATGTGCGCCGGCGGCTTTGGCGTCCTCGACCGCGCGCTGCACGTGATGGGCCATTCCCGCGTCGATCGTGTTGTCGATGTTGATGACGACGACGAGCGGGCTGAGGGCGGGCGTGGTCGATCCGCCTGCGGCGAAAGCGTGCGCGGCTGCGCCGGTCAGACCGAGCGCCCCCAGGATCGCGAACAGAACCAGGCGCAGTCTCATGCCGGGCTTGCGCCGATCACCGCGCGGACCGTTTCTTGAATGGCCTTGCCGCTGGCCTGATCTTTGAGAGCGGCCATCGCCGCTTTCATCGCGGCGCTGAACTGCGGGGCGGGGCCGAGCGGCGCAAGCGCGGCCGCGACCGCCCGGTGCAGCGCGTCGCCGCTCAATTCCGCCGGAAGATACGTCGCGAGAATCGCCCGCTCGTTGCGCTCTTTCGCGGCCAAGTCCTCACGGCCGCCTCGCGTGAACTGCTCGATCGCATCATCGCGTTGTTTGACCTGCTTGCGCACGACATCGAGCTGGTCCGCGGCGGACAGTTGTTCGTTGCGTTCGATGCGACGGTACGTCATGGCGGAAATAGCCATGCGGAGCGTTGATAAACGCTCCGCGTCGCGGGCTTTCATTGCGGTCTTCAAGTCGGCGTTCAGCCGATCCAGGATGGTCACGCTTGCGTCGCCGGATCGTGGCGGCGGGTTGTCAGGAACGCCGTTTGCGGGCAGCCGCCGACTTCTTCTTGCGGCGGACGCTAGGTTTTTCGTAATGCTCGTGACGGCGCGCTTCAGCCAGAACGCCAGACTTCTGACACATCTTCTTGAAGCGTTTGAGCGCGCTCTCGATTGACTCGTTTGAGCCAACTCGCGTTTCCATGCTCGCGGACACCCCCTTCGTCACCATCGTACCGGCGTACGGTGTGCATTATCGATTGGACGCTAAATGCGGGCCCCTGCCCGCATTGTCTGCAACCGTTATGACGCCCATTCTAATCGGTCGCCCACTGGTTTCGACCCGGGCAGAAACCTCTCTTGCCGTCGCCTACGGGCAAGCGGCCGGCCGTATTTTCAGCCGGGCGGCCAGCCGAAATGACGGCCCGATAGCAGATGCAGGTGCAAGTGGTACACTGTCTGTCCCGCCTTTGAGCCGTTATTGATGACGATTCTGCAGTTGGTGTCGCCGCCCAGCCGCTCCCGGGCGATCGCACCCGCAGCCCGCAGCAGGCTGCCGAGCACCTCGATTTCGGCCCGGTCGGATGCGTCTAACAGCGTTGCATGGTGCTCCTTGGGGACGATCAGTATGTGCGTGGGCGCTATGGGACGGATGTCGGAGAATGCGGCGACCTTATCGTCTTCGTAGAGCAGCGGGGTATCCGTTTGCCCGTTTGCGACCTTGCAGAAGACGCATTCTTCGTCCATCTATGAGTTGCCGGGCAGGACTGACATCACCTCAAATGGCTCGGAGTTGTCCGGGCTCGGGATATACCCAAGCACGGTGCGTTTGAACGCGATGGGCGGCGCGGTGTGCACGAGCGGCACCATGGGCGCCTGGTCGTGCACCAGCTGCAAGGCTTGCAGATAGTACTGCGCACGTTTCGGTCGGTCGATGGTGACCTGACCGAGTCGCATGAGACGGTGGAACGCTTCATCTTTCCAGAAGCACACGTTCTGTGCGCCCGGCGCGATCGCGGCATCCTTATCGAGGATGGTGTACAAGAAGTTGTCCGGATCGCCGTTATCGCCGGTCCAGCCGAAGAGCGCCAAGCTGTGCTCGCCGTTCTCGGTCTTCTGCAGGTACGGACCCCACTCCATTCCCTCGAGTTTGGCGTTGATGCCGATCTGCTTGAGGTCGGATTGGATCGCTTCGGCGACGCGCTGCGGCTCGGCCACGTAGGGCCGCGGCAGCGTCATGTACCATAGCGTGGTCGAAAAACCGTGCGGAAATCCAGCTTGCGCCATCAGCCGGCGCGCATCCGCCGGATTGTAATCATAGGCGGTCTTGGAGGGATGCGGCCACACCGCAAGCGGCAGCAGATCGGTGGCGACCTTCGCCGACGGATCGTAGAAATTTCGCACGAGCGCTTTCGCGTCGATGGCCTCGTTGATGGCGCGGCGCACGAGGACGTTGTTGAACGGCGGCTTCTCGACTTGCATCGCCAAATACAGCAAATTGTTGGGCGGCTGGTGGTACAACGTCAGGTTGTGATCGGCGTCGATGGCGGAGAGATCGTCGGGACGTGGATATTCCCAACCATCGATCTCGCCTTTTTGCAGCGCCAGCATGCTCGTGGCGGCGTCGGGGATGTCGCGCAGGAGCACAGTGTTGATCTTGGCCTTCGTGCCCCAGTAATTCACAAACGCCTTGAGCGTGATGTGATCGTCCTTCACCCATTCGGCGACTTCATACGGACCCGTGCCGCTCGGTTGGCGGAAGTAATCTTCGCCCAGTTTCCTCATCGCGGTCGGCGAACCCAGACCGAACGCCGGCATCGCCAGGTTTGCCAAGAAGGGCGCCATCGGCCGCGCGAGATCGAACTCGACTTCATCTGATGACAGCGCCTTGACGTCGGTGATGAGCCCGGGAAAGCCGCCGAACTGGCTGACGTAATAGGAGTATCCCTCGCCGCCCTGCAGTGACTTGTGGTAAGGGTTGTCCTTGAGACGCCAGCGATCGAAATTGAATTTCACGGCGGCCGCGTCGAACGCGGTGCCGTCGTGAAACGTGACGCCGTGACGCAGCTTGAAACGCCACACCTTTCCGCCCTCGCCGACCGTCCAGGACGTCGCAAGCGCCGGTTCGATGTCAAAACTTCCCAGCTTGTAACGCGTCAGGCCTTCCATCGTCTCTTTCGCGACGTTGAGGGAATTGCCGTCGGTGACGATGGACGGATCCAGCGACACCGCATCTTTATTACGACCGAAGACCAGCGTGCTCTGGGCGCCCGCGCTGCCGCCCCCGCTCGCGTTGCCGCCGGAACCGCTGCACCCCCCCAGCACGGCGATCGCCGCCAGCACTGCCGCGAGACGTCCGAAGCGGCTCCGCCCGGTGGACCCCGATCTGAAACCTGTCATGTGCCTGCTCTCATGCCCCTCGTATAAAGAAAGACCATTGATAACGGAGCGCGTTACCTGCAATATCGGTTCCCCGGACCTCGACCAGCACGGTCCCAGGCCGGAGCGGGCTTCGCGGATAGTAGGAAACGTAGGAACTGGTCCGTATGGCGAGGCCAGTCACGTCCTGCCCGTTGACGAGGACACGTAAGCTCGCGACGTCCATTCCCTTGTCGCTCGCGACGCCGAAGACGAGGTAGATGTTGGGGCGCGGGTTATTGATCTGCTGGCCCGACGCCGGTGCCGTTTCGCGCACCGACGGCGGCGTCGTGATGATCGTCAAGGCGTCGGGCGCTTGCGCCACCGCCTCTGCTCCATTCTTACGCAGCCGGACGACGATCGGGGCGTCGGCCAAGTTCGTGCCGACGCTCACGCGGTAATCTCCCTCGTAGTGGCCCGGGTACGTCTCGCGCATCGCATTGTCGATGACGATGTCGCTCAGGTCGAAGCGTGCGAGTCCGCCCGGCGTGCCATCCATTTCCACGCGCACGTCCTGGCCGATGCGGAATGCGTGATCGGCATTCTCACGCACGCCCTTGATCTGCAGCGAACTCGCGCCCGTCGCTGACGGCGTCGCAGTCCCTGATGCGTTCGGCACCGCGGGCGAGAGCGCGACCACGTCGCGCACGCGACCGGTATTGGGATCCGAGCGCACGCTCACTTTGTCACCCGGCCGCAACGCCGAGAAGTCAGCATCGTGTCCGTTGATGCGCACGCTGACGTTGCCCTGATCGGCCGCCACCACTTTGCCGTTGGTGAGCACCATCGCTTTGCCGGCCACCGCCGCGACCGTGCCGATCGTGCTCGCGAAGATGTCGGCCATCGCGATGAGCTGATCGCCAGCACCGAGCGTGACGATGAGCGCGTCGCCAGGCTGCACTTGGCCGAGACTGCCGCTGCCGGTGAGGGCGCCACGCACGTCGCGAAATTCGATGCGCGCGCCCAGCGGCACGGCGATCGTATAGGTGTCGCCGTTTGCCGCGAGCTGCACCGACGCCGCGCCCTGGGTTTGCACAGCGCTCACCGTGCCTTGGAGCGTCTTGGTGGCGGAGACTGGGCGCTGCGTCCAGCCTGCGGAGCCGCTTCCGGCGCGGGTGGTGACGACGACGGTGTGGTCCTGCCGGCGGTAGGTCAGCGACGCCGCGAATGACGTGGCGAGCGAGCGCAGCGAAACGAGCACGCGTCCGGCGATCCTCCGCGGCGGCGCATCCAGGCTGACTCGCTGGCTGTCGACGACGGCGACCCGGTCGTCGACGTGGAAGATGACCTGGCGCAGCAAAGTCGTCAGCGTCACCGTGTCCGCCTGCCCGTTCGATGTCACGTCGGCGCCCAAGACCGCGGCCAGCGCGTGGAGCGTGACGTACTGTCTGCCCTCGACCATCTGCATCGCATCCGCGGGCAGGCTGTGGCCGTCCACCGCGACTCGCGCCAGGCCCGATCCTGGGGCAGCCGCGGCAAGGCCGCTCGCGTACATCGTGCCGGTCAGGGCGAAAACCCCCGCGGCCAAGCACGCGGCGGCGAACCACTGCGACTGTCTAGGCACGGGCAAGCGCCTCGCGATAGATGCCGGCTGTCTGGCGGGCGGTCGCATCCCAGGAGAATTCGCGCGCGCGGGCGCGGCCTTCTGCGCGAAGCAGGTCTCGCGATCTCTCATCGTCGAGCAGGTCTTTCATCGCCTCTGCGAGAGCACCCGCGTCCTGGGCGGAAAAAGTGAGGGCTGCCTGCCCCGCGACTTCGACGAGCGCCGGCGTGCGAGCGACGATCACCGCCGCGCCCGCCGCCATCGCCTCGAGCACGCTCAGCCCGAAACCCTCGTATAAGGAAGGCTGCACCGCGGCCACGCAACCTGCGTACAAGCCGACGAGCTGCTCCTCGCTCACGCGGCCGGTGAGAACGATCCGGCGGCTGTCCGCGGCGACGCCCGCGACCGTCGTGGCCTCCGGCACGGCGCCGTCTTCGGTGATCACCAGATCGCAATCGGCGTTCAGCCGCTTCCACGCGGCGATGAGAACCGCTAGGTTCTTGTGCGGGCGATGGTTGCCCGCGTACAAGAAATAGGGGCGGAACAGGCCGTGACGCACGCGCGCAACCTCGGCACGTTGCGCGCGCATCGCGTCATCGAGAGAGAACTCAGGCTTTGCGGCTAAGGGGACGACCCGGATGCGCTGCGCATCCACCGCGAGGAACTCGACCAGATCGCCGATGGTGGCGTACGCGTCGGTGACGACGAAAGCGGCGCTGCGCGCGACCGGCTTGACGACCGCGCGATAGTACCACGGCACTTTCCACGAGAAATACTGTGGATAGCGCAGATGCGTGAGATCGTGGATCGTGTAGACGTGCGGCAAATGCCACTGCCGCGGTGCGTACATGCTCATGAAGTGCACGAGCGCGGGAGCGCTGCGGCGCAACACATTCGGCAACCAGAACTGTTCGGCCAATCCCCCATTGTCGGCCGCTGCGTCGCTCAACGTGATGCAGCGGACGTTATCGCGCGCCAATAGAAACGTCGCGTTGCTCACCACCGTGAACTCGAGATCCGGGGCGATCCGCGGCAACCTCTGCACGAGTTCGTGCACGTACAGCTTCATGCCGATAGACATCTGACGCGTCAGCCGCGCGTCAAGCGTCACCACCGCCAGAGTTGGCTGCGCAGGCGGTGCGATTTGGTGGCCGCGACTGCGGGATACACGGCACTCGCCGCGCAGATGTAGACGCCGCGCCAGCCGTCGAAGATCCCGCGCCGGCCGAACAGCAACCACACAAAGCGCAACGGCGCCCACGCCCAGGCCGCGGCGATCCTGGCCGGGGGTGCGAGCATGTGGCGCGCTTCAAGCATGGTGTACTCCGCGAACTTGCGGCGGTAGGTCGCAACATCCGGGTAA
The DNA here is from genome assembly GCA_030948745.1 of Vulcanimicrobiota bacterium. Taxonomy (GTDB): domain Bacteria; phylum Vulcanimicrobiota; class Vulcanimicrobiia; order Eremiobacterales; family Eremiobacteraceae; genus JALYZS01. The sequence continues at coordinate 7,367 of JALYZS010000331.1, forward strand.
CTATAGTGCTCTAAAGGAGAGCTGAGCGCGGCGCCGGCCCCGTCGGGAACCCAACGCTCGTGGATGCCTGTGTCCGCCAGACGAGTGCCGCCTTGCGGGGAAAGATGGCCGACGACGCGCGCCTTGCCGGTGCGAAACAGACGCACGAGACGGTCGGGCCACCAGCCTGCGCCTTTGATCCACCTGCGCAGAAACCAGTTGCGTCGCGGCACTGTGTATGCCATGACGCTCGCGGGCGGGGTCAAGGCATGCAGTTCGTAGCGCAGCTCCGGGGTCAGACGTTCATCGGCGTCGATCATGAAAGTCCAGGGCGTGGTCACGAGCGCAGCCGCGGCCTTGCGCGCTGGCACGTGACCTTTCCAGGCTTCTCGAAAGACGATCGCGCCCGCAGCCTTGGCAAGCTCGACCGTCGCGTCCTCGGAGAACGCGTCGAAGACGATTGCCGGAGACTCGGGCAAAAGCGAGTGCAGACACGCGCCGATGTTGGATTCCTCATTGCGCGTCAGGATGACGAATGTGATGTCGGCGCTCCGCACGCCGCCGTCCTACAGCGCTACGCGCCGATGCGTTCGCGAGTGAGCTCGCGACCGGCGCCTTGTCGCTGTGCGTATGCCATGCAGGCTTCGATAAATCCGGCGTACAGCGGCGCGGGCCGAGTGGGCCGAGATTTGAACTCGGGGTGCGCTTGCGTGCCCATGAACCACGGGTGCGCCGGCAACTCGATGATCTCCACGAGATCGGCGGCGCGATAGTGGCCCGAAAACACCATACCTTTGCGCATGAACGTTTCTTTGTAGGCGTTGTTGAATTCGAAACGATGGCGATGGCGTTCGGAGATCTCGCTCTTGCCGTACACTTTTTCGGCCAAACTGCCCGGCTCAAGGGTGCACGGGTAGGCACCGAGGCGCATCGTGCCGCCCATGACCTGCAGGTTGCGCTGGTTCTCCATGAAGTCGATCACCGGATGGGGGGTTTCGGGCTCAACCTCACGCGTGTGCGCATTGTCAAGGCCACAGACATTGCGGGCGAACTCGACGCACGCCAACTGCATGCCGTAGCAGATGCCTAAAAACGGCACGCCATGTTCGCGCGCGTGACGGATGGCCAACAGTTTGCCTTTGATGCCGCGTGCGCCGAAACCAGGCGCGACCAAGATGCCGCTGGCGTCGTGCAGCGCATCGATGCCGCGCTCCTCGAGTGCCTCGGAATCGATGCGCAGGATCTCGACGGCCGCATTTCGCGCGACCCCGGCGTGGTACAACGCCTCGTTGATGGAGATGTACGCGTCCTTCAGTTCGACGTACTTGCCCACGAGCGCCACCCGCACGGTGTCTTTGGGGCGCTGGATGCGGCGAACAATCATCCGCCAATCCTCCAGGTCCAGTTCCCGCTGCTCGAGTTTGAGCTTTTGCACCACTGCTTCCGCCAGGCCCTCGGCTTCGAGATTGAGCGGCACCTGATAGATGCTCTGCGCGTCTCGGCTTTGCACGACTGCCGAGCGTTTGACATCGCAGAACAGTGCGATCTTCTCCTTGATATCCTGGGTGAGCGGATACTCGGCCCGGCAGATGATGGCATCGGGCGAGATGCCGATGGCGCGCAGCTCCCGCACCGAGTGCTGGGTGGGCTTGGTCTTGAGTTCGTCCGCGGCGCCAAGGTGCGGCACGAGCGTCAGATGGATATACATGACGTGGTCGTCGCCCACGTCGTGCTTGAACTGGCGGATAGCCTCCAAAAAGGGCAGGGACTCGATGTCGCCGACCGTGCCGCCCACCTCGATGATGCAGACGTCGGCACGGCTGGCAAGCGCGACCTGCTTGATGCGGTCCTTGATCTCGTTCGTGATGTGCGGTACGACTTGCACGGTGGCGCCGAGATACGCGCCGCGCCGTTCCTGATCGATGACCGAGCCGTAGATCTGGCCGGTCGTGACGTTGTGCAGGCGCGTGAGGTTCTCGTCGATGAAGCGCTCGTAATGGCCGAGGTCAAGGTCGGTCTCGGCGCCGTCTTCGGTGATGAACACTTCACCGTGCTGGTACGGATTCATCGTGCCGGCATCGGTGTTGATGTACGGATCCAGCTTCTGAATGCTCACCGAGATGCCGCGGCTTTTGAGCAGCCGTCCGAGGGAGGCGGCCGCGATGCCCTTGCCGAGCGACGAGACGACACCGCCGGTGAAAAAGATAAAACGGCTCATCGCATAACCGCGCTGGCCTGTGAATGGACAGGATTCATGTACTTCAAGGTTCGCGACGCGCGCCCGCGCTTACCTGCTCGTGGGCCCAACCCAGTCCGTGGGCTGGAAAAAACGCAGCGCCTCGGCTTCGCGGGAATGCGGCTCGGGCGCGTACGCATACCACCAGCCGGCGAGCGGCGGCAATGACATCAAGATGGATTCGACCCGCCCCTGGGTCGCCAGGCCGAAGCTTGTGCCGCGGTCGTACAACAGATTGAACTCCACATAGCGGCCACGCCGGAACAGTTGAAAGCGCCGCTCGCGCTCGCCGTACGGTTCGCAGCGCCGGCGCGGCGCGATCTCCAGATACGGCTCGAGCACGCGACGGCAGCAGTCAGCGACGAACCGGTAGCTCATCTCGAGATCGCCGCGCAGGTCATCGAAAAATATTCCACCGACGCCGCGCATCTCCGCGCGGTGCGGCAAATAGAAATAGTCATCACACCAGCGTTTGAAGCGCGCGTAGTACTTCGCGTCGTGCTGGTCACAGACGCGTTTCCAGGCGCGATGGAAGGCGCTGGCATCTTCGGCGTTGGGGTACGCCGGTGTGAGGTCGCTGCCCCCGCCGAACCAGGCATCCGTGCCGCGCCGCAAAAAACGGAAATTGGCGTGCAGGGTCGGGACCATCGGGTTGCGCGGGTGCAAGACCATGGAAATGCCGGTGGCGAAGAACTCGCGCTCTGCGCCGCCCAGCCGCCGCAGTGCCGCGTCGTCGAATTCGCCCCACACCGCCGACGTGTTGACGCCGCCTTTTTCGAACAGATCGCCGTCGGCGATGACGGCGGTGAGCCCCCCGCCCCCTCCCGGACGCTGCCAAGGGTCGAACGAGAACGTGGCGGCACCATCAAGGGCCTCCAGTTCGGTGCAGATCCGCTGCTGTTCGGCCTCGAAAAATCGCCGTGCCTCGTCAGCGAGCTGGGCGGCTGTCAACGGCAGATCACCATCCGGTCGAGGCCTGCCAGGTCCTTGCGCACTTCGACGGCGGCCTGCGGCAGCGCCGTGTTCGCGAGGCGTGCCAGCCCGGCTGCTTGTTCTGGCGAGCATTCGCAATACACCGCGCCGCGATCCGTCAAACGGCCGGCCGCTTGCCCGAAGAAACTGCGGTAGACGGCGAGGCCGTCGGGTCCGCCGAGCAAAGCGGACGGCGGCTCGTGATCGGCGACAGAGCGGGGCAGGCGAACGGCAAGATCGTTCCCGACGTACGGCAGATTCGCGATGAGAACGTCGAAACGACGACCATCCGGGACCGTTTCGAACAGATCGCTTTCGAGAAACTCGATCTGTTCGACCAAGCCCAGCGAGCGCGCATTGCTGCGTGCGACGTCTAGAGCATCACGACTGATGTCGGTCGCAAGCAGGGCCGCATCGGGCAGCAGATGTGCCAGCGCGCAGGCGATCGCACCGCTGCCCGTGCCGACGTCAGCGATCGTCGCCGCCTTTCCGGTCCAGTCGGCGACGCACGCCATGACGAGTTCTTCTGTTTCCGGCCGCGGCACGAGCACGCGTCTGTCCACGCTCAACACTAATCCGCAGAACGGCTTTTTTCCCACGATATAGGCGACCGGTTCACCGCCTCGTCGCCGCTCGACTAAGTCGAAAAGCCGCCGGCGCGGCCCGGCTTCCAACCGGGTGTCACCGTAGGCGATAAGCGCCGACGCATCCAGACCGGTCACATGCTGCGCAAGCAGCCGGGCGTCAAGCCAGGGCGTCGGGGACACGCTACGCAAGCGTTCGCGCGAGAACTCAACCGCCTCGGCGATCGTGCGCGGCTCATGCACCGCTCGCATCGCTCAGCCGTTTCCGTTCTTCCTCCGCCAAGAGCGCGTCGACGACGGCGTCGAGGTCACCGTCCAAGATGCCCTTGAGATTGCCCGTCGACAGTCCGATGCGGTGATCGGTGAGGCGATCTTGCGGAAAATTGTAGGTGCGGATCTTCTCGCTGCGGTCGCCCGTGCCGACTTGCGCACGTCGAGCGGATGCGGCGGCCTCCTCTTGCTCCCGCAGTTTGGCTTCATAGAGATGCGCGCGCAAGAGCTGCATCGCGCGTTCCCGGTTTTGCAGTTGCGAGCGCTCTTCTTGGCACGCGACGACGATGCCGGTCGGTTTATGCGTGATGCGGATGGCCGATTCCGTCTTGTTGACGTGCTGGCCGCCGGCGCCTGAGGCACGATACGTATCGATCTGCAAATCGGCGAGATTGACGTCGATCTCGACGGCGTCGACCTCGGGCATGACGGCAACCGTGGCGGTGGATGTATGAATCCGTCCGCTGCCTTCTGTCACGGGCACGCGCTGCACGCGATGCACGCCGCTCTCGTGCTTGAACCGCCGGTAGGCACCCTTACCTTTGACGCTGAGCACCGCTTCTTTGAATCCGCCCGCTTGCGACTCCGATCCGCTGATGATCTCGGTCCTGAGTCCGTGGGATTCGGCGAACTTGATGTACATGCGCAGCAGCTCGCCGGCGAAGAGGCTCGCCTCGTCGCCGCCCGTGCCTGCCCGGATCTCGACGAAGATGTCTTTATCATCGTTGGGATCTTTGGGCACGAGCATGACTTTGAGCCGCTCGAGCGAGGTCGCGACTTCCGCGCGCAAATGGGTGACTTCACTGCGCGCAAGCTCAGCCAGCTCGGCATCGCTTTCACGCAGCAAAGACTCGGCTGCCGCAAGCTCCGTGCTGAGATGCTGCTGCTGGCGGTAGGCGTCGATGATGGGCTCGAGAATGGCGCGCTCTTTCGAGAGCTCTTTGGCGAGCTGCGCGTCGTACGCCGTCCCCATGGCCGCAAGCTTGGCCTCGATGTCGTCGAAGCGTGCTTCGATTGCGCGCAGGCGTGATTCTATGGACGCGGCCTGGTCGATTGCTGCCATATACGTGTGGTGTTGGACGGGGGACGCGCGATCGCCCGTGACCTACGAAGCCGCGGGCGCCGTGGCTTTCTCGGCTGCAGCCGGTTTGGCGGTTGCAGCGGGTTTCTCGGCTGCCCCTGGCTTCTTGGCTTTTGCCGCGGCCTCGTCGGCCTTAGCTTTGGCAACCTTCTTCGACTTCTTGCTCGTCACCGTGCCGTACTTGGTCATGAACTTCTCGACCCGGCCCTCGGTGTCGACGAACTTCTGGTTGCCCGTGAAAAACGGGTGGCACGCGGAGCAGATCTCAACGTGCAGCTTGTCGCGCGTCGAACCTGTCGTGAAGGTGTTGCCGCACGAGCAGACCACGGTGGCCTCAAACCATTTGGGGTGAATTTTCTCTTTCAAGGGTTCCTCTTCTTCAGCGCTGCCCGGCTGGGCGTTCGGCGACTTGCGTCCCGCATCCAGCCACGTGCGCCATCGGACAGTATACCACAGATTTTCGCGCTGGGTCTAGACGCGCGCGCGCCGAGCCGGGATGAGATGTCGCAAGCGCCGTCTCACCGAGTAGTGGCGCATCAGGAGGTTCCCGTGGCCTTTCTCCCGCTCGTCGGTACCGCCATCCAGATGATCACCCAAGGCGGCATCGATGCCGCGCAGCAAGCCATGATCACCATGGATGAGACCCACCAGCTCATGTTGCAGGCCCGTCAGATGCAACACCAAGAGCGCATGGACGACCGCAGCGAGGTCTTCAACGAAGCGATCCAAGAGCGTTCGGAGCGCATGCGCGAGCGCGAGCTGCTCATGGACCTCGACATGAACGACCGCAAGATCGACGACAAGATCACCAAGGAATGGATCGGTCTCATCCGCGGTCAGTAGCCTCTGGCGTTAGATTCCGTATAGCCCGCCGCTTTGCAGGTAGATGATATACCTGCAAGTGGCGTGCGTGCAGAGGGTATGGTCGATGGCGTTATGCAGCTTGTCGAGGGTCGGGTCGAACCTGCCGTCATCGCGTATGTCGTACGCCCCTCCGCCGGGAACAGGCGAGGGGCGTTCGTATACGTAGCGATCCTCAGGGTCAGTGCCTGGGATGAGCTTCGAGCCTTCATTGAGATACGGCGGTTTGAGATCCGCTAAAGTTGCGGGGTATGCCCCGCCGTTGTCGACCGAAAACTCTTCTAGCGCGGTCGCGATCATCTTAAGGCGCGCTTCGTCGTCTTCGGTCAACCGCTCGCGGCGTAGCTCCTGTTCGGCCGCGAGTTCCTGCTGGGCCGCGCGTCGGATAATGGTCCTGCCCAGCAACTCGCCCAAAAGCGCACCGACGAAACCAGCGAGGAGGGCATTTCCAGTGCCGCTGGCGACCGGGGCGCTTTGCGCACGAGCAATCGAGAGCGCGAACAGCGGCACGAACAGGAATGCAGCAGCGACAGCGCAGGCTAAACGAAATTTTGGTCGACGGCGCTTATCTGTCATCCAACGGCTCCCATATCAAGGTCGAGAAGTCGATGACGATGTCTTGTCGCGCCGTTCGCCGCCGCCGTCGGTGCTGCGCACCTCGCCTGCGCCCACGCAAACAGTGTCGTTCAACCACGCATACGCCGGCGCGGATGTCATGTGTGTCGCGCTCAAGACGACTTGGCGTGCGCCTGGCGGGGTGGGACGCCCGAACCCGTGGTACGCGCAAAAGGATGGTGGCCCGTCGTCTGTCTCGATGACCCCCTTGAGATCAGGGATGAACTGCTCGTCGACGCGGCGGCACGGGAAGTTGGCAGCGCGAAAGCGGCTGCTGATGCCACCTTCGCACGTGCCAGCGGCGAACATCAGCATCGCCCGCTCAGAACCGAACCCGCCGCTGAGCTCGGTCGCCCAGCTCTGTGGATAGTGGAAGGCACTCGATAGAGCGGCTTTCAGTCGCATTGCGCGCACACGTTCTGCGCATGGCCGGACCGCCCTTGAGCGATCTTGTTCGGTCTACGTTTTTCGGGATCGGCGCATAACCCGGCTGCCGGCAGCAGATGGAGCTGCCAAAACCGCGCTTTTTGAGCCTCAACCCTATGTCGTCATATAACATACAGTTGAAACCATTTGTGATCCGAAGCACGTTCTAGGGTAAGATGGTTGTGGGGGCCCGCGTTTTCACTGACTAGGAAAGAACAGTGTTATGCCATATTCTAAGGCCGAAGAGCGCAGTCTGCGTGTGCGTTTAATACCGGTGTGCTTTTCGATTGCAATCAGTGCGCTCATCGTCGGCGTGCTCGTCAGCCGCCCTGCGATGGCAGGTCCTTATACGATTCACAACTTGAGTTCTGATGCTCTATTGGGATCGACAAACTCCAGACAAGAACTGCAAGCGCGGATGCGGCAATATGACTCGCGCGTACGGATAGCGGCCAGCGATCTGGGTTTGACAAACTTGCAAATGCAAGCATTTCGAGCCCAGCTTCCCAACGCGCGATATGTCGTTCTTCCACGGCATCTCAACGCGATGACGGGATACGCGCACGGGACTCCGTACGTACTACACGACGTCATCATACCAGTCAACAGTCGCGGTTGGGAGGTAGATTTGGTGCGCGGTGAGGAACTCACTCGGGTTTTTGTTCCCGCCCTCTGCGGCAACATTTCCATCTTGCGAAGCTTTCAGCCCCACGTCGCGCAACTTCGTGAGGCGCGGCCGCACAGGTCCGGGACTATCGTCCAACTTCCGGCGCCCCCCGTGGTAGCGGCTGCCGCGCCCGCTGCTCAACCGGTTCCGGCTGCGACGACTGTGCCTGTGGCCGTGGAAGCATCGAGTTTTGCGATCAGCACGCCGGCTGCCCCGTCTCATCACGGACATTTCCCCTGGTGGTTAGCATTGATCGCCATTCCGTTCATTCACGGCGGCGCAGGCGGGCAGGCACCCGGTTATCACGCACCGCTCATGCCGACGCCTCCGCCGGTCGTGGGTTGTAAGCCCTGAGGAGCAG
>JALYZS010000341.1 GCA_030948745.1 Vulcanimicrobiota bacterium
TGGACGTACGGCGCGCCGATTCCGGAGCCGGTGGATCATGCCGCCGCCGTGGCGCTGGGCAGCCACATCTACGTCGCGGGTGGGCGCATCGAAAACCTGGTGACGAACAAGTTCTGGCGTTACGACGTCGGCAGCGACGCCTGGGTGGAACTGCCATCCATGCCGATCCCGCGCTATGGCGCGGCGCTGCAGGCCTTGGGAGACAAGCTCTACCTCATCGGCGGCGCCGTCTCGCACGCCAATGATGAACGCAGCATCGAGGTGTACGACGTCGCGCAGGATCGCTGGAGCGTCATGCAAGACGCGCTCTACGCGGGGCGCACGGCGATGGGTTCGGCGATCATCGGCGACCGCATCGCATTGCTCGGCGGCCGCGACGACGACGAACGCAATCTCAGCGCGTGCGACTTGTTCGAGCCCGAACGCAAGCGTTGGAACGTCTGCTCCTCACTGCACATTGCGCGCAGCGACTTCGGCTTGAGCGTCGTCGCCGGGCGGCTGATCGCCGTCGGGGGCGATGATCTGCGCATGTCGCATCCGACGCAGACCATGGAGATCTCCGAGCCCGCAGTGCGCGGTTGGCTCAGCGGCCCGTGGCTACCCGGGCCGCGCCATGGCATGTCGCAGGTGACGGTCGGCAACGTCGTGTGGGTCATCGGGGGCGCTTCCTGGTCGGGCACAGCGCCGACCAACGCGGTTTTCCGGTATGTCAGCCCTGTGGTGCGGGTGAAGCTCAAAGGCCGAGCCCCCTAAATGGCGATCGCGCCCTACCTCGAGTTCGCGAAGGTGGCGTTTTCGCGCGAGGGCACCTATCGCCCGCAAGTCTTCACCCACATCGCGTCGGTGCTGCTGCGCGTCTTCTTGCTTTCGACGCTGTGGACGGCGCTGTATCACAATAACGGCGAGCGGGCCGGCATCGCATTGCATGCCATGATCACGTATGCCACCTTCGCGCTGCTGTTAGACCTCATCTACGGCGTGAACGGCGCCTACGTCGTGCGCGAGAAGATCCGCGAAGGATCCATCGCGATCGACCTCATGCGGCCCATCAGCGTGCCCTGGTACGTCTTCGCCGACACCGTCGGACAGACGGCGTTCGCGGCCCTGCAGATCGTGCCCGCGCTCTTGCTCTCGCTGCTGCTCGTGCACCTGGACGCACCGCCCTCCCCGCTGGCCGCAGTCGCGTTCGTGCTCAGCGTGCTGCTGGGATTCGTCGTGAATTTCTTTTTGGACATGATGATGGCGACCGTGACGTTTTGGACGATGGAGATCTTCGGCGTGCAGCTGATGGTGCAGTTCATCACCTCGCTGCTTTCGGGCGCGCTCGTGCCCTTGTATTTCTTCCCCGCCGGTTGGCTGCAGACGCTCGCGTTCGCGTCGCCCTTTGCGGCCATCTACAACGCTCCGCTGTCGATCTACATCGGCAAAGTGGACGCCGCCGCGATTCCAGGCACGCTCGGATTTCAGCTGCTGTGGGCGCTCATCTTCGGCACACTCTCGTTCGCGCTGTGGCGGGTCGGCGAGCGCCGCGTGGTGGTGCAAGGTGGTTAGGCAGTATCTTGGGGCCTACCGCGAATTCTGGCGTCTCAACACCCTGACGCTGCTCGAGTACCGGACGAACTTTTTCATCTGGTTCATCTTCACGATCGTCTACCACGGCATCGCCGTCGGCACAATCTGGATCATGATGTCGCAATTCCCATCCATGAACGGCTGGCACTGGCAAGAAGTCTTCTTCTTATACGCGCTCTATATGGTGGGGCACACGCTCAACAACACGTTTTTCTTCACTATCGGCGAGGTGCCGGACCACGTGCGCGAAGGCGGGTTCGACCGCTTCCTCGTGCGCCCGCTCGACCCGCTGTTCCAGGTGTTGTCGCAACCCGGCCAGATCTGGCCCGACGAGCTGCTTATCGCGCTGGTTTTCTTCGGATTCGCACAGGCGGTCGTGCATCTTCACTGGACGCCCGCAGGCGCGCTCCTGATCGTGCTCGCGGTCGGCGGCGGCGCGCTCATCGACTTCGCCGTGCAGCTCATGGTGGCGACGCTCTCGTTTTGGGTGATCCGGCTCGACACGCTACGCTGGGCGATCATGTCCTTGGAGAATGATTTCACGCGCTATCCGCTGTCGATCTACAGCCGTGGCGTGCGCATCATGCTGGCCTACGTCTTCCCGTTCGCCTTCATGAACTATTTCCCGGCGACGACGCTGCTCCACAAGACCGCCGAGACCGGATACACCGTCAATCCGCTGCTGGGCTGGCTGACGCCCGTGATCGGGCTCATCTGGTTCACGGCCGCCTATCTGCTGTGGCGCGCCGGACTGAATCATTATAAGGGGACCGGATCTTAGGCACGAGCGATAACCGTCGTTACAGATGCAGGCGGTCCATGAGCCAGCGGTAGTACGTCTGGCGCGGTGATTCGTTGAAGCGCGGCCATAAGGAAAGGCCGCAGCAATGACAGGCAAGCTCGAGATCGCCATAGCCCAAAGTCGGATACCAGGACTCGCGCAGCTCCACGTTGGGGGCGGCACATTTCGGACAACTTTGCGCGGCGATGGCGGCTAGCACGATAGCCCCTTATTGTCCGTTTTGCGCATTTCCTGGAAGCGGATAGGCCGTCTTCGGGCACGGCTCGAACGCAGCCGCTGCCCATCCGAGACTGTGAGGACGATGGCTTTCGAGACGATCATCGAGCCGTTCAGGATCAAGTCGGTGGAACCCATCCGGATGACCGCGCGCCCCGAACGCGAGCGGCTTTTGCAGGCCGCCGGCCTCAACCCGTTTCTGCTGCGCGCTGAAGATGTGATCATCGACCTGCTCACCGACAGCGGCACCGGCGCGATGAGCGCGGAGCAGTGGGCAGGCATCATGCGCGGCGACGAATCGTACGCAGGTGCGAAGTCCTATTACCGGTTTCGTGATGCGGTGCACGACATCTTCGGTTTCAAACACGTGCTGCCGGTGCATCAGGGCAGAGCTGCCGAGCGCATCTTATTCGCGACCGTCTGCCGGCCAGGCGACCTGGTCCCCAGCAACACCCATTTCGACACCACGCGAGCCAACATTGAGCACGTCGGTGCCAACGCGATCGACCTGCCGATCCGAGAAGGCCGCCAGCCCTCAGCCGAGCATCCGTTCAAGGGCAATATGGACGTCGCAGCCCTGGACGCGCTGCTGAGCGCGGGCGATCGCGGACGCGTCCCCTTGGTCATGCTCACAATCACGAATAACTCGGGCGGCGGCCAGCCGGTGTCGATGGCAAATGTCGAAGCGGTGAGCGCCGTGTGCAAGAAGCACCGCGTTCCCCTCTACATCGACGCCTGCCGCTTCGCCGAGAACTGCTGGTTCATCCGCGAGCGTGAAGCCGGCTACGAGAACCGGCCGGTCATCGAGATAGCGCGCGAGCTGTTCGCGCATGCCGACGGCTGCACCATGTCGGCAAAAAAGGATGGGCTGGTCAACATCGGCGGCTTCCTCGCGAGCAACGATGAGACGCTCGCGACCCAGGAACGCAATCTGCTCATCCTCACCGAGGGTTTCCCGACCTATGGCGGATTGGCCGGCCGCGATCTTGAGGCGATGGCGATCGGCCTGCGGGAGGTGCTCGAGACCGATTACCTGCGCTACCGCATCGCCTCGACCGCCTATTTCGGGCGGCACCTGACG
>JALYZS010000346.1 GCA_030948745.1 Vulcanimicrobiota bacterium
GTCACGCACCTCGCGCCAGCGCGCATGGTAGCGATACTGCTTGCGGCGGCGAGCGTCACGCCCCGTGGCCTGCAGGTGGCTGTTGGCGATGGGGCTGATCCAGACACGCTCGTAGGCGGGCGGAATCGCGAGCTTGCGGATGCGCTGCAGCGTCTGTCGATCGCGCACGGGCTTGCCATCCGGGTCGATGTAGCGAAAGCTTCTCCCGTGCTTCACGCGCGTGATGCCCGGGCGATCGTCGCTGATGTAGCGCAGACCCGCAGCCTTGGCCGACTCGACAGGGTCGACCGGCAGTGCCGCGATGATGGCGCTCGCAGCCAGGCGGCGCCGCCGTTTAACCCCCGACGTGGCGTTCATGGTCTATGCTTGTACCCGCGGCGCGAATGCCCTAAGCCCTCGTCAAAGGGGGGTCCCAAATCACGCCGGAATGCGGCTTCAAGAGGTGTCGGCATGAATATCATCCTCCTCGGCGCGGACGTCATCGACGGCATCGCGGGCGAGCCTTTCAAACGTCATTCGATCGCGATCGAAGGCAACTCGATCAGCGCGTTTTCGAAGCAGTCCGCGGCGCGCCATCAAGATGCGGAGACGATTGATCTGAGCGGCATGACGGTGTTGCCGGGACTGATCGACGCGCATGCGCATCTTGCCATGGTCTACGATTTCAGCGCGGAAGCGGACAACGGTCTGTTCTCGGCCGCCGAGATCGCCGCATGGACCTTCGAGAACTGCGGCCTGTGCCTCGACGCGGGATTCACGACCGTGCGTGACATGTGCGGCGCCGACGGCGGCCTGACGCGAGCCATCGACTCGGGCGCGGTTCGCGGACCGCGTGTCTACCCGTCGGCTGCGGCTATCGTGCAGACCGGCGGACACGGCAATCTGGCCGGCCCGTTTTGCCACCACAACTACTCGTTGGACATTCCCGGCTTGGTGCAGATGATCGCGTTGTGCGACGGGCCGGATGCGGTGCGCAAACAGGCGCGCACGAATTTCCGGCGCGGGGCGACGCAGCTGAAAGTCTTCATCAGCGGCGGCGTCGTGTCGACGACCGACCGGCTGGAAGATACGCAACTCACGATCGAAGAGCTGGCCGCCGCCGTGCACGAGGCACGCGCGCGCGACACCTACGTCGCGGGGCACGCGCACAACGTGCGCGCGATCCGCAATGGCCTGGCCGCCGGATTGGAATGTTTCGAGCACGGCACTATGCTCGACGAAGCGACCGCGCAGGCCATCGCCAAGGCGGGCGCTGCGCTGGACCCGACGCTCGCCGTCTGCCACCTGATGAGCAGGGATTGGCGCCAGATGGGCTTGACGGAAACCATTGCCGCGCGGGTCGCGGGCTGCGAAGCCTCCATGACCGACGCTGTGCGCATCGCTGAGTCCGCCCGGGTGTTGATGGGATCCGGTTCCGACCTGCTCGGACGGCGGCAAAATCGCCGCGGCCTCGAGCTCACGCTCAAGGCGCGCATCCTCTCCCCGATGCGTGCCATTCAATGCGCCACGGCGAACAACGCGAAGATCATGCGGCTCGACGGCCGGCTCGGCAGCATCGCTCCCGGCAAGCTCGCCGACATCATCGCCATCAACGGCGACCCGCTGAGCGAACCCGAGCTGTTCGATGACCCAGCGCGCGTGGTGCTTGTGATCAAAGACGGCGTCATCGTGAAGAATCTGCTCGCCGGCAGGCAGGCCGCATCGACGGGACGTGACCGAGAATCAGCGCTCGCCGGGAAAGTGGTCCGCTCGGATTAGGCGCACGCCTCAAGCGCTCGGCGGGTGAACACGCGCGCCATGCGCTTGCGGTAGGGAATTGACCCGCTCGTGTTGTCCAGAGGCTTGCCTGCGGCGAATGCGGCCTCAGCCGCGGCATCGAGCACGTCTGGCGTCAGCCGTTTGCCGAGCAGCGTTTCCGAAGCCTTCGGGACTTCGGTGGGTTTCGAGCCCACCGCGTTGATGACGATGCGTGCCGACGTGCACGCGCCTTGCGCATCGCACTGCAAGGCCACTGCCACACCGAAGATGGGGAAATCGAACGCATTGCGCAAGCGCAGCTTACGATACGCGCTGCGCATGCCGGCCGGCGGCGGCGGGAGCAGGACGTGGGTCACGATCTCGTCACGCTCCTTGCCCCAGGCATACATGCCGTCATTACGATAGAAATCCGCAATGCGCACTTCGCGCTCGCCGGCCGGACCCGCCAACCGGATGCGTCCATCGAGCGCCTGCAGCACCGGCGCCGTGTCCGACGAATTCGCCGCAACGCATTTGGGACTGCTCGGCGCCACGCGGCAGATGTCGCCGTCTTTTTTCATGCAATAGCCGAGGGCCTGACGCCAATCCAAGTTCTGGTTGTAGTAATTGCAGCGCGTGTCCAGGCAGACGTTCCCGCCGATCGTGCCCATGTTGCGCAGTTGCGGCGTCGAGATCGCGAGCGCTGCTTCTGCGAGCGCTGGGTAGTAACGACGGACGACGTCGCACTCGGCGACCTCGGTGATCGTCGCCGTCGCACCGATCACCAAGCCGGTGAGCTCGTTGTAGGCTACGCTGCGCAGGTCGCGCAGCCCGTTCAAGCCGATGAGCGTGCTGGGAGTGAACAGGCGCTGCTTCATGTTGGCGTACAGGTCGGTGCCACCCGAGACCACCATGGCATCGGCTTCGGACTGCAGCGTCGCGACCGCATGCGCCACACTGGTCGCCGGCACGTAAGCAAAACTCGGCAGGCGCAGCATCAGGCTGGGACCTCGGCCGGTTTGGCGCCGCGCAACCGCAGGACGCCCCCGCTTTGCGCGTCGATCGCCTTGAGGACTTTTTCGGGGGTGATCGGTGTTGAGTGCACGCGCGCGCGGATGGCGTCGGCCACCGCATTCGCGATGGCGGGAATCACGGGGTTGAGCGGCCCTTGCCCGGCCTCTTTGGCACCGAACGGGCCTTCCCGATCGTCCGTCTCGATGATGATGCACTCGATCGGCGGCGTGTCGAGGCTGGTCGGCGTCTTGTAGTCCAGCAGGTTCGGGATTTTGTGCTCGCCCGCCCGGAACGGCCATTCCTCCATGAGCGCCTCCGCCATGCCCATGTAGACGCCGCCTTCGATCTGGCCTTCGACCGAGTCCGGATTGATGCAACGGCCGACGTCGTGCGCGAGCGTGATCTTCTCAACCGTGATGAAGCCTGTCTCAAGGTCGATGTCGACCTCCGCGACCGCTGCGCTGTACGAATATGCGGGCGACGGTCCAACGCCCGAGCCTTTGTAGTCGGCGGCCAGCTTCGGCGGCGTGTACGATCCCACGGCGACGATCGTTCCGAACTTCGTCTCCGCCGCTTGCGCGGTCTGGATGAAGGTGATGGCATGTTGCGGATTCGTGAGATGGTAGGCGCGCCGGTTCGCAAGTGCCACCTCTTCCACCGGTATCTCCAGTTTCTCGGCGGCCGCTTCCACGAGCTGTCGGCGTACTTTCACCGCCGCAGCGCGCGCGGCGTTGCCCGCCATGAAGGTGACGCGGCTTGAGTACGAACCGAGGTCCACCGGCGTCAGGTCGGTGTCACCGCTGCACACGCGAACGTCCATCACGTCCACGCCGAGCGTCTCGGCCACTATGGCCGCCAGCATGTGGTTGGAGCCTTGCCCCGCCTCACTCGAACCGCAGAACACGGTCACGCCGCCGCCGCGGTCGACTTTGACGACCGCACCGGACTGGGGCATCGGATTCCAGTAGATGGGCAGCCCAGCGCCGCACAGATACGAACTCGCAGCAATGCCGATCCCCTTGCCACGCCGCTGCTTGCCGCGCCGCTCGCTGTAGCCGCTGCGTTTGGCGACAGCATCGATGCATTCTCGGATGCCGCACGACGTGATGCGCAGACCGTTGACAGTGGTGCTGTCCGGATCGACGGCGATGCGCCGGCGATATTCGGCGGCGTCGAAGCCGAGCGCGTCGGCGATCTTGTCCAGCTGGCATTCGATCGCGAAACGAGGTTGCGTCGTGCCGTGCCCGCGCTTGGGTCCACAGGGCGGCTTATTGGTGAACACGCGGATGCCATCGAACTTGTAGGCCGGCACTTTGTAGGTCACGGTGGTGAGCGCGCCCGTGTAGTACGTGGTCGCGACACCGTACGAGCCATAGGCGCCACCATCCAGCCACGACTGCAGATGGATCGCGGTGATGCTGCCGTCGGCCTTCACCCCGGTCTTCAGCGTGAAGCGAACCGGATGCCGGCCGCGATGGGCGTAGAACACTTCTTGCCGCGTCAAGGTGATCTTGACCGGCCGGCCGGTGACGAGTGCCAGGTGGCCTGCGGCCAGCTCGTGCGCGAACGGTTCGGTCTTGCCGCCGAAGCCGCCGCCGATGGGCGGCGCGATGACGCGCACGTAACTCCCCGGCAATTGCAGCACTTGCGCGGCGATGCGATGCAGATAGTGCGGCGTCTGCGTCGAGCACCAGAACGTGAGCTTGCCGTCCGGCGTCGGTTGCGCGACGACCGAATGCTGCTCGATCGGCGCGTGGGTGTTGCCTTCGAAGAAGAACTCATCTTCGAAAATGCGGTCGGCCTGCGCGAAGCCGCCCTCGACGTCGCCGAATTCCAGGTGGGCTTCCTTATGGATGTTGTTGCTGCGACGCGGGTTGTTGTGGATCTGCGGCAGGTCGGTGCGCAGCGCCTCGTCAATCGACATGATCGCGGGCAGCGGTTCGTACTCCACGTCGATGAGCGCCACTGCCTCTTCAGCCGTGAGCTCGTCATCGGCGACGACACAGGCGATCGGGTCGCCCACGTAGCGCACGCGGTCGATCGCCATGACCGTCTCGTCGGGGCTGGATGGGAGAATGCCATAGCGCACGGGCAGATCTGCTCCGGTCGCCACAGCGACCACGCCCGGTACTTGGGCGGCTTTGCTCGTATCGACGCGCACGATGCGTGCGTGCGCCTGCGTGCTGCGCAGCATCTTGCCGTACAGCATCTGCGGCAGGAAGATGTCGTCGGCGAATTTCTCCTGGCCCGTCACCTTGCCGTACGTGTCCACCTTGGGGAACGCTTTGCCGACGACTGCAAAACCCTCGGGCTTGTCGCTCGTCGTCGCAGGCGCGGCGATGAGCACGCTGTCAGTCCGGCTCGCGCGCGTCAACGGCCGGGCGTCACCGTCAGGGTTGGAACTGGTCGAGACGCTGCGCAGCTCAGACTCCGACATGCGGCGCGTCGTCGGCGGATGGCTCGGTTTGCGCGCGCAGGCGCGTCGATGCGAGCTCGATTGCTTCGATGATCTTCGTATAACCGGTGCAGCGGCACAGATTGCCTGCGATGGCTTCGCGGATCGTGCGGTCGTCGAGCGGCTCGCCCTTTTCGACCAGCGCCGCCGCGGTCATCAAGAATCCCGGCGTGCAATAACCGCACTGCGCAGCGCCGCACTCGGCGAACGCCTGCTGGACAGGATGCAAAGCGTTGTCGTGCGCCAGCCCCTCGACAGTCCGCAGCTCTTTACCCTGCCCTTCGACCGCGAGCATGAGGCAGCTCAGCACCGGCGTCTCATCGACGAGTACGCAGCATGCGCCGCAATGGCCCATCTCGCAGCCGTGCTTGGTCCCGGTCAATCCGAGGTCTTCACGCAAAACCTCGAGCAGCGTTTTGTTGGGCGCGCATGCCACCTCGGTGAGCGCACCGTTGAGGCGAAGTCGTAGCAGTTGCTTGGGAGGATACAGACTCACGGCGGCCTCGTTCGGATGGTTGAACGCGCGTTCAGCGGGTTGTCAAATTATACCAAAATTTGCAGTCGCCCGGCAAGGCGACCTGGCGCTCTTGCTGTGGTGATTGCGCTCCTCGTGTGAGGGGCACCACGCTTTGGCGGCCCTGGTCCATTCAGCGTGGAGGTGTGAATTTAGATAGTGGAGGCCAATCGGCCGATGAGGAGTACGGTGATACAGTCGCTCAGCGCCAATCAGTGCACGATAGAGGAAGCGGTCCACAGCGCCGCCCGGCGTCTGCGCGCCGCCAAAGTCGAGGGTGATGCTGCGGATGGGGTCGTGCTCGCGATCATCGAGGCGCTCGGCAACGTCGCGCGCCACGCGTGCAAACCGTACGCGCCGCTCAAGTTCGACATGATGCTGGAAGTCAAGCGCGGCTGCATCACGGTCGACGTCGTGGATTATGGGCCTGGCTTCGAACTGCGCCCCACCGATATGCCCGATCCGATGGCGGAATCGGGTCGCGGCATCCCGCTCATGCAGCGCTTTTGCGATTCGCTCGAGTACCGGCGTGGTCTCCGGCGCAATCACCTGATCTTGCGCAAGCGCTTCAGCGACGCGGGCTAGACCTTCAGCTCGACTTTTTCCAGCGCGGGTTCGGTCTTCACGACGTGGTGATTGAGCCGCAACTCCTCCGGACTGAAACCAAAGGCCAGCCCTAACAACTGCGGCAGGTGGAAGATCGGCACGTCGATGGGCTGCTTCACGAATGCCGCCGCATCGGGTTGTTGCGCGTCGAGGTTCAAATGGCACAGCGGGCAAGGCGTCACAAGCAGATCGGCGCCTTTTGATTTCGCCTCGAGCATGTGCTTGCCGCCCATCTTCAACGAAGCCTCCCGGTTGAACGTGATCATCGGGAACCCGCAGCATTTGCTCTTGCCATGATACTCGACCGGCGTTGCGCCGATGAGCGTGATGAGCTGTTCCAGGTAGGTGGAACGCTCCGGCCGTTCTTTCAGGCCGAGATACTCTTCCGGACGCAAGATGTAGCAGCCGTAGAACGGCGCGATCTTCAAGCCGGTCAGAGGGCGCTTGATGAGCGACCGCAGCCGTTCGATTCCGATGTCCTCCATGAGGATCCACAGCAAATGCTTCACCTTCGTCGTGCCGCGATAGCTGTAGCCGCTTTCCGCGAGCACGGAGTTCGCGCGCGCGAGCCGGCCGGGGTCGGTGCTCAAGTGGTGCTGGGTAGCGCTCAGCACGCCTTGGCAGGTGCTGCAGATGGTCATGAGATCGGCGCCCTGCTGTTCTGCCATCGAGAGCGTCAAGCCGTTGAGCGAGTCCGCGAGCGCGGGGTTCTGCTCGCTCAGCACGCCCGCGCCGGTGCACGGCGCTTCGGTCAGCTCGACGAGCTCAAGCCCGAGCACCTCGGCGATCTTATGCGTCGAGACGTACAGCTCAGGGCACGCTCCTTTTGAGACGCAGCCGGGCCAAAAGGCAACTTTCATCGATCCGTCCCCATGTTGTACGCGCGGTTGCGGCTCACTTGAAGCGTCCGCCGACTTTGTCGAAAATGGCTTTGATGCGCTGCACGCCCGGGATCTTCTTATGCAAGATGGGCGGCAGCTTTCCGGCACGCAAGAGATTGAGCGCGCTGGGCAGCGATTGCAGCTGCGCGCGGATGTTGAACAAGCCGTTAGATTTTGGCATCAGCGTGAGCTCGTTCAGACGTCCGCTATCGCGCACGGATTCGGCGAACGCGTCCGCATGCCGGGTGCCTGCGTTGTTCGTGAAGCCCGCGTCGACAGCCATCTTTCGCAGTTTGAGGATCTGGTCCAGCGGCGCGACACCCTTGGGGCATACCTGCACGCACTCGTAGCAGTGGGTGCAATCCCAGATACCGTCCGGCGCGCTGTAGTCTTTCAAGCGCTCGCGCTGCTGATCGTCGCGCGGATCGTCGCTGTAGCGGTACGCTTTCGCGAGCGCTGCGGGCCCGAGGAAGTTCTGGTTGACCGCGTAGGATTCGCAGTCCATGAGGCACGCGCCGCACGAGATGCAGCCGACTTCTTGGATGAGATTCTCCATCGCCGCGTTGGGGACGCGGTACTCCTCGCCGTGCGGCACCGGCTCTTTGTTCTCAAGCCATGGTTTGACTTTTCGGTTCTTCTCCCAAAAAGGCGTCATATCGGCGACGAGGTCGCGGATCACCGGCATCGACGGCGGCGCTTCGACCGTCACCTTTCCGTCGACGGTATGGTCTTGCAGCTTGCTCTTGCAGGCCAGCTTCGCGTGGCCGTTCACCCACATGGCGCACGATCCGCAGATGGCGCTGCGGCAGGCGCAGCGGACGACCAGGCTCTCATCTTGATACTCGCGGATCTCGATGAGGGCGTCCAGCACGACCGCATGCTCAGGCAGATCCACTTCGAACGTCTCGTAGCGCTTGGCGGGCGCCTTCTCATACGGCGGCGGGTAACCTTGCGCGTGCGCGCCGTTCGTCTGTTCGCGATCGTAGCGTCCGACGACGACCGTCCATTTCATCTTAGTACGTCCGTTCTTGCGGTGGCCACTTGGTGATGCTGACCGGTGCGAAATCGATGGTAGGCGCCTGCCCGGACCGGCGGTGGACCACCACGTGGCGCAACCATTCGGCGTCGTTGCGCGTGGGGTAATCGGTGCGCGACTGCGCCCCGCGGCTCTCCTTGCGTGTCAAGGCGCTCAAAACGGTGGCCTCCGCGCAATCCAGCATACACCCCAGTTCGAGCACGAAGGTCAATGCCTGATTGAACACCCGACTTTTGTCGCCCACGGCGACGAGCTCGTAACGGCCCTTCAAATCGTGCAGCTTGCCGAGCGCGGTGTTCAGCCCCGCTTCATCGCGATAGACGCCGACGTGCGCGTCCATCATCGTGCCGAGCTCGAGCCGGATGCGCGCGTGCGTTTCGCCTGCGTAAGGCCGTTCGAGCAGCGCTTGGATGCGCGCTTGCTCGGCGGCTAAGAACTCCTCGCCCTCGTTGAGGGGGCGCAGGTCGTTGACGTGCTGTGATGATGCGGTTCCGGAGCGCCGTCCGAAGACCAGAGTATCCAGAAGAGAATTCGCACCCAGCCGGTTGCCACCGTGGACGCTCACGCAGGCGCATTCACCAGCGGCGTAGAGGCCGGGCATCGCGGTGGCGCCGTTGACGTCGGTTTTCACGCCGCCCATGATGTAGTGCATGCCGGGCCGCACGGGCACGGGGTGGGTCACCATGTCGATGCCCAAAAAATCGAGCGCGATCTCATGGATCTGCGGCAGCTTGTGCATGATGAGGTCGCGGCCCAGATGGCGCAAGTCGAGCAGCACGCAGCCGTCGATGCCGCGCCCCTCGGCGATCTCGATCGTCTCCGAACGCGAGACGACGTCGCGCGAGGCGAGTTCCATCATCTTCGGTGCGTAACGCTGCATGAAGCGGTCGCCGGCCGCATTGAGCAGATACGCGCCTTCGCCGCGCGCCGCCTCGGTCATCAAAAAGCCGCTGCCTTTGAGCGTCGTGGGATGGTATTGCACCATCTCCATATCCATGAGCGGAGCGCCGGCGCGATACGCGAGCGCGATGCCGTCACCCGTGCAGATGAGCGCGTTTGTGCTCGGCTCGTACACCCGTCCCATGCCGCCACTGGCCATGATGACCGCGCCTGCGCGCAACAGATGCAGCTCGCCCGTCATCATGTCGAGCGCGGCCGTGCCGCGGCATTGCCCATCGACCGTGTAGAGCGCAGTCGAGAACCATTCTTCGTAGACCTTGACGCCGGCCTTGAGGATCTGATCGTACAGCGTGTAGAGCAGCGCTTGTCCGGTGATGTCGCCGACGTAGTACGTGCGCGCCTTTGAAGCGCCGCCGAACGCACGCGTGCCGAGCTTGCCTTGCTCGTCACGGAAGAAGATGACGCCCATGTGTTCGAGTTCGATGATGTCTTGCGGTGCTTCGCTGCACATGATCTCGACCGCGTCCTGATCGGCGAGATAGTCGCTGCCCTTGATCGTGTCGAAGGCGTGGATCTCCCACGAGTCGCCCTCGCCGATGGCGGCGTTGATCCCGCCTTGTGCTGCGCCCGAGTGGCTGCGCACCGGGTGCACCTTGGAGACGACCGCGACGTTCATGCCCTTGCGCGCCGCCTCGAGCGCCGCCCGCATGCCCGCCAGGCCAGCACCGAGCACGACGATGTCATGGTCGATAATCATGATTTGCGGCGGCCTTTGACGGCTAGGGGTCAAGCCCTGCGCTATGTTGTGCCGTTTGTCGGCTCGATGACTACTTTCTCCATGGCGTCACCCGGACGTATTTGCTTGGTGACTTCCATGCCTTGCGTGACGTGACCGAAGACGGTGTACTGATGATCCAAAAAATGCGCATCTTCCAAGCAGATGTAAAACTGAGAGCCGGCAGAATCCGGCGATTTGGCGCGTGCCATCGCAACCGCACCCGCATCGTGCTTCCGGTCGTTGAACTCTGCCTTGAGATGATAGCCGGGTCCACCGGTGCCGGTGCCATGTGGACAGCCACCCTGGATGACGAAACCCGGCTCGACGCGATGGAACGTCAAACCATCATAAAAACCGCTGCGCGCCAGTTTGATGAACGACGCCACGGTGGTGGGCGCATCTTCAGGAAAAAACGAAAAAACGATGTCGCCATGCTTCGTGACCACACGCGCTTGCAGCGCCTTGGCCTGCGCTATGAGGCTTATGGTTTCTTGCGTACTCGGTTGCTCGTATGGCATTATAACGCGTTTCGGTACCGCATTCCCGGCGCCCCTTCATGTTGATTGACATGAAGCACGCGCGCATGATAAAATCCGCCCTAGTTTCCTAAAACCAGCGCCAACGCGCAATCGCTAAAAGGAGGGGCCGGATTTGACTCAGACGATGCTGCGTACCAGTACGGCTCATCTCTTCATGGC
>JALYZS010000003.1 GCA_030948745.1 Vulcanimicrobiota bacterium
GCGCAAGCTCGGTCGTCTTCGTCGACAGCGATGCGGCTGCGGTCATGGCGATCCGTCGCAACGCGGTGCAGCTGCTGGAACAGGGGGACGCGTGGCGCATCTTGCCGATGAACGCGCTGCGTGCGCTGCGAACGCTGCGCGGCACGTTTGATGTGGTGTTGATGGATCCGCCCTACCAGCGCGGCGCCGCCGAAGAACTCAGCGCCTTGATGCAGCGCGGATTGCTCGCAGAGCGCGCGGTCGTCGTACTGGAACATCCCACGCTGAGCGAAGCGAAGCTGCCTGCTGCGATGCGTCTGCTCAAGCGCACGCGCTACGGCGACACCGCGTTGACGTTCGCGATTTTGCGCAACAGCGAGCAAGTCCAGCCGAAAGACAAAGCTGAGGACGTGCAGCGCTCGCGTCCGAGCCAGACGCGCGACGGCGGCGCACGCCGGCGTCCGGCGCGCAAGTGAAGCGATGGCGATGAGACATCGCGACGGGAAGGCCGACTCGCTCGCCGCTGTCTATCCCGGCAGCTTCGATCCGGTCACCAACGGCCATCTCGACATCATCCGGCGCGCCGCGCAATATTATCCGCGGCTCATCGTGGCGGTCGTGGCAAACCCGAGCAAGACGCCGTTCTTCAGCGTGCACGAGCGAGTAGCGTTGCTGCGCGAGGTGTGCGCAGACATCGCGCACGTGGACGTCGATGGGTTTGAGGGCCTGCTCATGGACTTCGTACGGCGCCGCCGGGCGTCGCTCATCATCAAGGGCCTGCGCATCGTCTCCGACTTCGAACACGAATTCTCTATGGCGCTGCTCAACCGCAAGCTGCGCGGGGGCGTCGATACGATGTTCCTGCCGGCGAGCCTCGAATATGCGTACGTGTCGTCTTCATCGGTGCGCGAAGTGTTCGGGTTGGGCGGGGACATCTCCGAGTTCGTTCCGGCGCCGGTGTTGCGGGCGATGGGCAAGCACGCCGGCGCGACAGGCACGGGCGGCGCGGCGGGGAAGCGCACGACGAAACGGTTAGGAGGGACCACAAGATGAGCGTGTATCGCGTCATCGATAAATTGGAGAACGTCGTCAAAGAGGGCGTCTGGCTGCCGTTCGGCGGCCGCATCGTCAATGCCGACCGTGTGCTTGACCTGGTGGAGAAGTTGCGCAGCACGCTGCCCGACGACGTCAGCCGTGCCAAACAGGTCACGCGCGATCGCGACCGGCTGCTCGAACAGGCCAAAGAAGAAGCGCACAGCTTGGTGACCGAGGCGCAGCATGCCAAAGACAAGGCGACGTCTGATTCTGAAGTCACGCAGAGCGCGTTGACAAAGGCCGATGCGATCATCGCCGCAGCGGAAGCTCGCGCGCGCGACATCCGCCAGGGCGCCGACGAATACGCCGATCACGTCCTCGCTTCGCTTGACGCGAGCCTGGCCAAGGCGCTCGCGGCAGTGCAAAAGGGCCGGCAAACGCTTGCGACCACGCCGGGCGCTGTGCAAGTGCGTGCCAACGGCAGCAAGACCGAAGCCCGCTCGGCTAGCTGACCGATAACGTTCGTGGTGTGGTCTGAGGAACGGCGCCGGCTCGCGCGGCGGATCGTCGTGGGCTGCTGCATCGTCGCCGCACTTGCTGTCGCCTTGTTCCTCGTGCCGATCCCGTGGATCATCTTCGGGCCAGGCGCTGCAGTGGATCTCAACGACGCCGTGAGCGTGCCCAAACACGCGCCGCCGCCCGGTCATTTCTATCTCACCGATGTCGCCTTGCTGCCTGGGCGCCCCGCGTTCTTGCTCGCAGCGCGCACGTTGCCCGGGTTCGAGGCGATCCGCCGGCAGGAGCTCGTGCCGCCCAATGTGACCGACCGCGATCTAGATCGTCAGCTGGTGGATGCGATGGCCGAGAGCCAGATCAATGCGCAGATCGTCGCCGAGCGCGCCGCCGGGCTGCGCGTGAAAGCCGACTCATATTTCGCGGTGCTCAAGACGGTGCGCGGTACGCCCGCAGCGCGCTGCTTCCGCCGCGGCGATCGCGTGTGGGCGATCGATGGGAAGCCGGTGCAGGACCCGGACGCGCTCTCGAGGACGACTGTTGCGCGACCGCCGGGCACGTCATTCAGCCTCACGGTGAGCCGTGGGGGCACCCGGCAAACGATCGCCTGCGCGACGGTCCGTTATAAAGGAAAGCCGCGGTTCGGCATGACCGGGCAATTCGGCACCGAGGCGGCGCGGCTGCCGGTGAAAGTGAGCTACCGCCTGCCGAACATCAACGGTTCCTCCGCCGGCTTGATGTTCGCGCTGCAGATCTACCGCACGCTGACAGGCAGAGATATCGGCCGCGGAAGGGATATCGCGGGCACGGGCGTCCTGGGCACCGATGGCACCGTCTTGCCCATCGAAGGAGCGCGCGAGAAGATCCAGGCGGCCATCAAGACGCACGCCGTGCTGTTCTTGGTGCCGCAGGAGAACTACGCGCAGGTACGCGACACGCCTGGAATCCGGGTCGTCGCCGTCAAGAGCTTCCGGGATGCGCTGCGGGTGCTCGATGAATTCCGGCCTGCGATGTCCCGCGCAGTGCCGAAATTGACAGCCGCCGGCGGCGTTCCTATAATAGATGAGGCTTTACCGGGCGCCCCTCCAGCCCGCGTCCGCCATCCCCAACGCTGAAAGTGGAAGAGGGGCCCGTCATGCGACGGGCTCTTCGTCTCGGGTCGATCTTGTGAAGATCTCGGTCGAACGTCTTTTCCACCCCGATGTCGACGCGATCGAGATCGACAGTCCCGTGCGCTTCCAAGGCGAACTCGCCGAACGGTATCCCGCGGGAGTGCGCGTCGCCGGTCAGATCACGCGCATCGCGCACGGGGTGCATCTGCGCGGCCAGGTCCAAGGCGACGAACGCGAGACCTGCGCGCGCTGCTTGGAGATCTTCTGGCGTCGTGCCGATGTCGAATTCGATGAAACGTTCAGTGAAGACGTCGCAGCGGCGGACGAGCTGTTCTCCGATGTCGCGCCGCTCGTCGGACGCAGCATCGATTTGGCGCATCTTGTCTCGCAGGTGTTGGAAGTAGACGAGCCGCTTGCCGCCATTTGCGCGCAGAACTGCCGTGGTATCTGCCCGCACTGCGGCGCGAATCGAAACCTGGCACATTGCGCTTGTCACGAAGGAGTCATCGACGAGAGGCTGGCAGGCTTGGCCGCATTACGGGACGAATTGACGCATGACGAACGCATGCATCGCCGCTCCTAAGCGTCTGTGTGATTTTTCTTGGCACGCGCGGCCCGATAACGGATAAGATAAGGATAGCATGGCAAATCCGAAACAAAAACGCAGCAAGTCGAACACCCGCATCCGGCGGCGGAACTGGAAGATGAGCGCGATGACGCTGAGCACATGCCCGCAATGCAAGAAGCCGCGCCGGCCGCACTACGCTTGCGCGAACTGCGGATACTACGGCGGGCGTTTGGCGATCAAGCACAAGGACGCCGCTCAGACGCCCCCGGCAAAGGGGTAGCGGCTTGCCCAATTTCGGGGCGAGCATCACCGGCGTCGGTTATTACGCGCCGCCGGGTATCCTCACGAACGCGGACCTGGAAAAGCTGGTCGACACAAGCGACGAGTGGATCGTGCAACGCACCGGGATGAAGCGCCGGCATATCGTCTGGCCCGAGGGCGCGACGTCCGACCTGGCGGTGCCCGCCGCACAAGCGGCGCTCGAGGCCGCGGGCAAGGCACCGGCAGAGGTCGACTGCATCATCTGCGCGACCGCGACGCCTGATTATCTGTTCCCCGCAATGGCGTGTCTGGTGGCGAAGCGATTGGGCATGGACGGAAAACCGGCCTTCGATCTCTCAATCGCTTGCTCGGGTTTCGTCTATGCGACGACGACGGCTGCGTCGCTCATCCGCTCGGGCGTGTTCCGCAGCGTGCTCGTGATCGGCGCCGAGACTTTGTCGAAGATCACCGATTATACGGACCGCGGCACCTGCGTGCTGTTCGGCGACGGTGCCGGCGCCGTCGTCATCGAACGCACGGCGGAAGACAACTTCTTGGGCAGCGACTTGGGTGCTGACGGCAGCGACCACACCGTGCTGTTCCTGCCCGGCGGTGGCAGCCGCATCCCGTTCAACACCAACGGCAAGCTCGGCGACCAGCGTTTGGGCTACATCAAGATGCAGGGCCAGAGCGTGTTCAAGGTCGCCGTCACACAGATGGCGGCGTCGACCCGCGCCGCGCTGGCGCAAGCCGGTTTGCAGACCGCGGACATCGATTTCGTCGTACCCCATCAGGCGAATCTGCGCATCATCGACGCAACCGTCAAGATGCTGGGCGTGCCGCCTGAGAAGTGCATCATCAACATCGAAGAATATGGGAACACGTCGGCTGCATCGATTCCCCTCGCGCTCGCCGAAGCCGTGCAGCAAGGTCTGATCGTGAAGGGACACGTCGTCGTGCTCGTCGCGTTCGGCGGCGGTTTATCGTGGGGCGCGGCCGTCTGGCGCTGGTCCGGGGCGCAGGTCGGCATCGCCCCCGTGCCTGCCGCCGCGCGAGCCCTCGGGTCGGCACGGCGCTGAGCGCATAACCGTGCGCGCGACGGGTGCGGCATGCCGACGCTAGGCGTCATCTTCCCGGGCCAAGGATCGCAGTCCAGCGGCATGGGCGCCGACGCGGCCGAGAGATATCCGGCGGCCGCCGAGTGTTTCGCGCAGGCGTCACAGGTGCTCGGCTACGACCTGCTCGTGCTGCTGAATACCGCTTCCGCGGACGAGCTCAAAGAGACGCGCGTCAGCCAACCGGCGATCTTCACCGTCAACGTCGCGCTCTACCGGGCGGTCGAAAGTCTCGGCTGCACGCCCATCGTGTCGGCCGGTCACTCCTTTGGCGAATATTGTTCGCTTGTGATCGCGGGTGCGCTCGACTTCGATGAAGCGCTGCGCATCGTCAACCAGCGTGGCCTGGCGATGGGCGCGGCGGCGGATCTCGTGCCCGGCACCATGGCGGCCATCATCGGGCTGCAAGAAAAACAGGTCGATGACATCTGCGCGCGCACGCGAGCCACGACCAACGGACGCGTCGAGATCGGCAACCTCAATACGCCAGAGCAGATCGTCATCTCGGGCGATATCGAAAGCGTGGAAGCGGCCTGCGCGCTCGCCAAGCAAGAAGGCGCCAAGCGCGCCGTCATCCTCAATGTCTCCGGCGCCTGGCATAGCGAGCTCATGCAACCCGCGCTGCCGCGCTTCGCACTCGCCGTCGAGAACGCCCAGCTGCGCATGCCTTCCTTTCGCGTCGTCAGCAATGTCACCGCCAAGCCGTATTCCTCGCTCGAGGAGATCCGACGCTGTCTCATCGCGAGCTTGTGTGCGCGCGTGCGCTGGCACGAGACGGCCCGCTCGCTCGCTCACCTCGAACCGGATATCATCGTGGAATGCGGCGCGAGCCAAGTCCTCGCGCCGATGATGCGGCGCTTACCGGAGACCGGCAGCACGTCCGTCGTCCACGTCGGAGATGCGGGCGGCGTCGCAAAGCTGCACGACGCCATCGCAGCGGCGCGCACGTGAAACGTCGCAGCGGCTTCGCAGCATGAACGTCGTCGTCACGGGTGCGGGCACCGGGATCGGCCGCTCGATCGCGCTTGAATTCGCAAAGGCCGGGGCCGCGGTCGTGCTGTGCGGCCGCCGGCGTGAGCCCCTCGAGCGGGTGCAGGAGGAGGTCACCGCCCTCGGCGGAACCGCGCACGTGCATCCGGCGGACGTGTCTGACAGCGACCAGGCAAGCGCCCTCATCGGAGCTGCCAAGAGCGCGCTGGGGCGCATCGACGTCCTCGTGAACAATGCAGGCCGAACCTACGACACCCTGATCGTGCGCATGAAATGGGATGCTTTGGACGAGGCGCTGGGCGTGAATCTGAAGAGCGTTTTTTACTTGTCAGCGGCGGCGGGAAAGGTGATGCTATCCCAGAAGAGCGGCGCGATCATCAACGTCGCTTCCGTCGTCGCCCTCACCGGCAACGCCGGTCAAAGCGCCTACGTCGCCGCGAAGGCCGGCGTCATCGGCCTCACGAAATCGCTCGCGCAAGAGTTCGGATCGCGCAATATCCGCGTGAATGCGGTCGCACCGGGCTTCATCGAAACCGATATGACGGCAGCCCTATCCAGCGGCCAGAAGGAGCAGTATCAAAGCCGGATACCGCTGAAGCGCTTCGGGAGCGCGGACGAAGTCGCCCGCGTGGTCGCGTTTCTGGCGAGCGACGCGGCCGCCTACGTCACGGGTCAAGTGATCGCCGTCGACGGCGGGTTATGGATGTAAGCGGCGGCAGGCCGCAGGTGAACCGAACTGCCACACTACGCACGACAAACCCAGGGAGGTAAGGACAGCCGAATGTCAGTGTTCGACAAAGTTAAGAAGTGCATCGTTGAACAGCTCGGCGTTGATGAGGACGAAGTCACGCCCGAGGCGTCGATCACCGACGATCTTGGCGCCGACTCGCTCGATCAAGTCGAACTCGTCATGGCCTTGGAGACCGAATTCAATCTCGATATCCCAGACGAGGACGCTGAAAAGATCAAGACCGTCGGCGACGCGACGCGGTATATCGAGGAAGTGACCGAAAAAGCCTAGTTCCCGCCCGCGCGGCTTCGCCTCATCGCGCACCCGCGCTTCATTGGATCGATGTTTCAAACGCTCTCTGATCGCCTCGGGGCGATCTTTCAACGCCTGCGTTCGCGCGGCAAGCTCACACAGGCAGACGTCGCGGAGGTGTTGCGCGAGGTCCGCATCGCATTGCTCGAAGCGGACGTCAACCTCAAGGTGGTCAAGGACTTCATCGCCTCCATTCGCGAGCGCGCGGTCGGAGCGGAAGTCCTCGAATCGCTGACCCCGGCCCAGGCCGTCATCCAGATCGTCAACGACGGTCTTATCCAACTCATGGGCACGCAGGCAGAAGGGGTGCGCTTCGCGCCGT
This sequence comes from Vulcanimicrobiota bacterium, assembly GCA_030948745.1. Classification (GTDB taxonomy): domain Bacteria; phylum Vulcanimicrobiota; class Vulcanimicrobiia; order Eremiobacterales; family Eremiobacteraceae; genus JALYZS01. Next base: position 6,938 of record JALYZS010000003.1, read on the forward strand.
CGGGCGCGTCCGCCATCATGTTGGTGGGGTTGCAGGGCAGCGGCAAGACGACGCACGCCGCCAAACTCGCGCTGCGTTTCAAGGAACAGGGCCGCCGGCCGCTGCTCGTCGCGTGCGACGTCTATCGTCCGGCCGCGGTGACCCAGTTGCAGGTGCTGGGCGAGCAGATCGACGTGCCCGTCTATCACGAAACCGGCGCCGATCCGGTGCGCATCGCCAGCGGCGCGCTGCGCGAAGCGCGCAGCGTTGGCTATGGCGCAGTGCTGCTGGACACCGCGGGCCGGCTCCAGATCGACGAACCGCTCATGCGCGAGCTCGAGGAGCTGAAGCGCGCGACCACGCCCACCGAGATCCTGCTGGTCGTCGACTCGATGACGGGCCAGGAAGCGGTGAACGTCGCGCAGGCCTTCGACGCCCGGCTCGACATCAACGGCGTCATCCTCACCAAAGTCGACGGCGACAGCCGCGGCGGCGCTGCGCTGTCGGTGCGCGCGGTCACGG
>JALYZS010000006.1 GCA_030948745.1 Vulcanimicrobiota bacterium
GGGCGACACTTTGCTTGTATCTAAGGAAGCGTACAACCGGCTCTTCTCCGCCTCGGCCGTGGGCGTCACGACGTGCCCGTAATGGAACCACACCGCCGGCAACACGACGCGCCGGCGCAGCGGCGCAAGCCGTTCGTGCACCTTCCCGTACCAGCGCCGCGATGCGGCGAGCCGGAAGAAGCACAGCCGCCGCCCCATGGCTATCCACCAGCTGAACGAGCCGACGAAGTGCCGGCTATAGCCGTCGACCGCATCCACGTCGTCGGGGAGCGCGCTCAAAAGCGCGGCCATCTCTGCAAGTTCGCCGCCGTGCACCTCGTCGGCGTCGACGAAAAGCGCCCAGCCGCGCGAATAGGCAAGCGGCGTCGCGTCAAGACAGGCGTTGCGGGCGCTCGCAAAATCCTTGAAGACGGTATGGATGACCGTCACGCGGCCGGAGCGCGCCAGGCGGGAGCGCGAGACAAGCTCGGCGTTGTGCTCGCCCTGGCCGGCAGAATTGTCGTTGACGACCACATGGTCGCAGACGTCGGCAATCGATTCCAAGGCCGCGCTCAAGTATGCCTCGGTCTTGCGTCCGATGATCATGTGGGCGACGATGCTGGATGCAGCCACGGCCTGGAATGGGTGCGAGGCTGCGCGCACCTCTTCCTTTCCTAGGCAGCCGGCGCTCTCGCCTGGAAAGCCGAGCAAATGGCGTTGCAGCTCGGCGTGGACGCATGGAATCTGCGCGGTGACCGGCGCGGCATTGGACGCTATACGCGAGAGATTCTGCGCCACTGGACGGCGGGCCACGCATCGGCAGTGCGCATCAGCTTGCTCGTGCCGGAGCGCCTCACATGGATGTCGCGGCGCCGCTATCTCGCGGCGATGGCGGATGCGGGCTTCGAGGTGCGCTTCCGGGGCGGGGACCTGCGGCGGCTGGACGCCGTCTGGTACCCGTGGAACGGTATGAGCTGGATCGCATCACGACCGAGCGTCGCCACGTTGCACGATGCCAGCCCTTTCTCGCTGGCGCCATCGGATGCTGCGCTGCGCGAGCGCGAGCAGCGTCCATTCCGATGCGCGCTCAAGCACGCGCGCACCATCATCACCGATTCGCAGTTCTCAAAAAATGAGCTCGTCTCTCACTTGGAGGTAGAGCCGCACCGCATCCGTGTCGTGCCCTTGGGCGTGGGCGAGCCCTTCCGGTCTGCGTCCCCGTCGCGGCGCACAAGCGATCCCGGAGCGCCGCCGTACGTGCTGTTCGTGGGCGAGGCGGAGCCGCGCAAGGGTCTGCCGGCCTTGTTCGAAGCCATGGCGCTGCTGCATCGATCCGGCTGCGAAGTGGAGCTGCGTACCGTCGGCGCGACAGGCAAATATCCGCTGCCTCAGCCGCCGCCTGGCATCCGCGTGAGCCATCTGGGCTGGATCGACGACGCTGCCTTGGCGAAGCAGTACGCGAGCGCCGCAGTCATGGCATATCCGTCGCTTTACGAGGGCTTTGGCCTACCGATCTTAGAGGCCATGGCTGCCGGCGCACCGGTGATCGCGGCCGACATCCCGGTCGCACGCGAGACCGGTGGCGATGCAGCCGTGTACGTGGCACCGGGTGACCCGCGGACGCTTGCAGCGGCCATCGGATCGTTGCTCGACGACCGCGAGCGCGCGGAGCAGCTGCGCGCCCTGGGGCAGGCGCGCGCCAGGCTGTTCGGCTGGGACGCGACGGCGCAGAAAACACTGGCGGTGATCGATGCAGCCGTGCGCCAAACGGAGGGCGGGTGATGGCCCTGGAGATCCGGCTCTTCCAGGCGGCCAGCGATCCGGACGCGTGGCGGCGTGCACTCGCCATCCGTTATGCGGTCTTCGTCGAAGAGCAAGGTGTGCCGCTATCAGAAGAGATCGACTTTCACGATACTGAGGATCCAACGTGCGTGCACGCGATGGCAATCGACCGGGATGAAGCCGCGGCCACCGGCCGGTTGTACGAGCCCTCTCCTAATGAAGGCAAGATCGGACGGATGGCAGTGCTGCCCGCGTTCCGGGGACGGGGGACCGGCCGGGCGATACTCGACGTTCTCATAGAAGAAGGCCGCAGGCGGGGACTCGCGACCTTACGGTTGGACGCGCAGCTGCATGCCCGGGAATTTTACGTGAGGCGCGGGTTTGTCGCCGAAGGTAGCACCTTCTTGGACGCTGGCCTCCCCCACCAGGCCATGCGCCGGGCGTTGCCTTGACTCTACGAACCTTTGTGCTATAATTACAGCCTGTGCCCAGTTTCGACGATCGCAGTGACCGCCAGAAACGGCTAAGGGGAATCGGCTCAACTTAGCTGTCCGGCTCAAAAAGCGATCGTCGTAATTTTCTTTTCAGAGGGCTCTTACGCCCGCGACGACCCAATCGAGCTGTTCTTGCGGCAGCCGCGTTTGAATTACGACGCTTTAACTCCGCTGCGCTCTGACTCTGCGCGGCCTCAAGCGAAGGTGTTATCTCGAAGATGAAGACTACTCGTGAACCGAAACCCAAAGCCGCACCGAAAGCGCGCGTTGCCAAAGAGCCCAAGGCCGTCAAAGAGCCAAAGGCCGTCAAAGAACCCAAGGCCGCCAAAGAACCCAAGGTTCCCAAGGACACCAAAGCAGCTCGTGACGCGAAGGCGAAAGTCGCCAAGGCCAAGGCGGTCGCCAAGCGTCGCAATCAAGTCATCGCCCGCAACGTCGCCCGCTCGCGTGCGCCGCGTCCGTTCGCACGCCTGGCTCGGCTCACCGACCCACGCTCGGCGCTCGAGGCGCTGACCGAGTCCAAAGGCGTCATCAAGGCGGGCGAAGGCGCGGGTTCGGATTTGCGCCCGCCGACGATTCGTGGCGAGCGTTTCACGTTTGCCAAAATT
>JALYZS010000050.1 GCA_030948745.1 Vulcanimicrobiota bacterium
CCATGATGCGCAAGCTCGCGGCAAACCTCTCCGACCACGACATCGATGCGGTGTCTATTTTTGTCGCGCGGCTGCGCTGATTGTTGACTCTCCTGTTCGGGCAAACCCCACTATGAAATTTTGCATAAACCCCCTCGAACTCAATCACACGATGCGGCTGTGCTCGGTCTTTGCAGCATTCACCGTGCTTCTCGGCCAGCCGCTCACCGCGCAAGTGCCGGACCCTAGCGGTGCGCCGCCAGCGCGCTCGGGCATGGGATCCGCGCCGCTGCCGGACGAGACGAGGGTTCCCGAGCCGGCGATGGTTGCTACGGCGAATGCGGACTCGCCGGGCCATCCGCTGAACAACGCGCACGCTGGATTCGCGCCCAACGACCCTCCGGGCGAATGGCACAGCCAGGCGCGCGACTACGCAAATACGCGCTACAGCCCGCTAGAGCAGATTACGACGGCAAACGTCGCTAAACTGCGCATCGCCTGGAGCTTCTCCGACGGCACACCGAACGGACACGAGGCTGCGCCCCTCGTCGTCGGCGACACGATGTACATCGTCACGCCGTTTCCGAACCTCGCTTATGCGCTCGATCTGAGCAAGGCCGGCGCGCCGATCAAGTGGTCGTATGACCCGAAGTCGACACCGATAGCGATCGGCAAAGCGTGCTGCGACACTGTCAACCGCGGCGCCGCCTACGTCGATGGCAAGCTGATCTACAACTTGCTCGACGACCACACCGTCGCCATCGACGCCAAGACCGGCAAGGAGGTCTGGCGCACCAAGATGGGGAACGTGACCGAGGGCGGTACGATGACAATGGCACCCCTCATCGTCGGCGACAAAGTCTACGTCGGCAACAGCGGCGGAGAGCTGGGCGTCTGGGGCTGGCTGGCGGCGCTCGATATCAAGACGGGCAAGGAACTGTGGCGCGCGCATAGCAGCGGCACTGACAAGGAGGTCATGATCGGCACTGACTTCAAGCCCTTCTACTCCTGGATGCAGGGTAAGGATCTCGGCAGGACGAGTTGGCCGGCGGGCATGTGGAAGACGGGCGCCGGCGCGGTCTGGGGCTGGGTCTCGTACGACTCTGAGACCAATCTCATCTACTACGGCACCAGCAACCCGGGTCCCCGCGTACCCTCGCAACGACCCGGTTACAACCTCTGGAGCAGCGCGATGTTCGCCCGCGACGCGTCCACGGGCATGGCCAAGTGGGCTTACCAGTTCACGCCGCACGATCAATGGGACTACGACGGTGTCAACGAGAACGTACTGCTCGATCTGACTTTCGATGGCAAGCCGCGCAAGGTGCTCGTCCACTTCGATCGCAATGCGTTTGCCTATACGATTGACCGGACCAGCGGTGAAGTCCTGAGCGCAGCGCCGTTCGCTTACCAAAATTGGTCGCACGGCATCAATCTTGAGACGGGCATGCCGATGGTCGTGGCGGAGATGCAGCCCAAGCCCAACGTCAAGCTCTCGAATGTCTGCCCTCCCGACATCGGCGGCAAGGACTGGCAACCCTCTGCGTTCTCGCCGCGCACCGGACTCATCTACGCGGGAATCTTCAACATCTGCATGGATGTGACCGACCATCCGCAGTCGTACATTCCCGGCACGCCCTACGACGGCATGGAGATGACGCGCCATGCGGGTCCCGGCGGCAACTGGGGAGAGTTCATGGCCTGGGATGCGGTCGCCGGCAAGAAAGCATGGTCGATCAAGGAGCAGTTCATGATCATGAGCGGCACGCTTGCGACCGCCGGCGACGTTGTCTTTTACGGCACGGTGGACGGCTGGTTTCGCGCTGTCGATGCACGCAGCGGCAAGGTCCTCTGGTCGCAGAAGCTGAGCTCGGGGATCATCGGCCAGCCGATGACCTACCTTGGGCCCGATCAGCGACAATACATCGCGGTTTACTCGGGCGTCGGGGGTGCGGCGATGGTCAGTTCGGCACAACCTGGGTTTCCGCCGCGCGGTGGCGTGCTATATGTGTTTTCGATCGATGGCGATTCACCCCACTCGGCCGCGGGCATGCTGACGACCGAAAGCCCGGTCTCCGCGGTCCGCTCCGACCGCGGCATGGGCGGCAAGCCATGAACTCGCCCCATGCAAATGGCCGGCTCTTAGCCCTGACTCTCCTCGCCAGCGCAGTGTTCATCGCTTCCTGCGCCCGGAGCAGCGGCGGCAGCACCGCGATGGCGCCAACGCAACCCGAGCCCGGCGCCGGGACGGTGGGCGACGTTCCTTTGGGCGATGTCGCCGGCGCCGCGCAAAGTAACCTCTCCGCACAAATCCCGAATCCTTATGGCAGAGATCCGCAAGCGGTGCAGCAGGGCCACGAACTCTTCATCAAGATGAACTGCGCGGGGTGCCATGGCTATGGCGCGAAAGGTGCGATGGGCCCCAATCTGACTGACGGCTACTGGCGCTACGGCGGGGTGCCCGCCTCGATCTTCAACTCGATCTACCAGGGCCGTCCGCAGGGAATGCCTGCGTGGAATCCCGCTCTTCCGCCGCAGGATATCTGGAAGCTCGTCGCCTATATCCAGTCGCTGGGCGGCAGCTTCCGCGCCGACCAATTCCAGGCCTGGCTGCAGGGCGATCAGCGCAGCGACAATGTGCCGGTCGAAGTCAGCGCGACGCTGCCGGCGAATCAGGCGCAGAGCACGCCGGCGCCGAAAGGTGGCACCGCACACGCGCCGGGCGTTGCCCCGCAGCCCGACATCGCACCGGCACCGGGCACCGAGAAATGAAATCGACGCGCATGGTTTGCACGGCAGCTACGCTCTGCGGCATACCGATACTTGTTCGCGCTGAGCCCGCGATGTCGTACTTGCGCACTTTCGGACCCGCCGGTGATCCGGCGACCCGCCTCGGCTGGGGCTTGGGGCTCGTCTCGATCCTCGTCGTGCTGGTCATCTCGGGGTTACTGCTTGCGGCGGTGCTGCGCCGCCGCTCGCTAGTTGAAGATCCGCAGGCGCTGGCGGTCCCTCGCGACGACGGCGGCATGGCATGGCTCTATGTCGGCGTGGGTGTGTCGACAGTGGTACTCGTTGGTTGCGCTGTGTGGACGATGTTCACCGTTGCGGCCGTTGCAATGCCGGCCCACACCAACCTGACGCTTGAGGTGACGGCCGCCCAATGGTGGTGGAGCATTCGCTACGAGAGCAGGGAACCCGATCGCGTCTTCACCACCGCCAACGAGATACACATCCCCGTCGGTCTGCCGGTGCGCATCGAGCTGAAGAGCGAGGATGTCATCCACTCCTTTTGGATACCGCAGCTCGCCGGCAAAATGGACGTCATACCCGGGCAGACCAATGTCACCTGGTTGCAGGCCGACCAGCCAGGCACCTATCGCGGCCAGTGCGGCGAGTACTGCGGCGCGCAGCATGCGCACATGGCGATCTACGTCGTCGCCGAAGCGCCGCAGGCCTATGCTCTCTGGGTGCGCGACCAGCTACGCGATGCCGCGGCACCGACGACCGAGCCGGCGCGGCTTGGCGAAAACGCCTTCGAGGCGCACTGCGCGGCCTGCCACGCCGTTCGCGGGACATCGGCTGGCGGCATTCTCGGCCCCGACCTGACGCACCTGATGAGCCGGCACACGATCGCCGCCGGCTTACTGCCCAACACAGCGGGAAACCTGGCCGCGTGGATTGCCGATTCACAGGCGCTCAAGCCCGGCTCGCGCATGCCGGCGCTGGCGCTTTCGGGGGCTGATCTAAGCGCCGTGTTGACGTACCTGCAAACCCTCCGCTGAAGAAGAAAAGGACACCTCGTGGCCAACACCGATTCCTTGCGCGTTCCCGTCATAGCCCGGC